>NZ_QPFW01000159.1:0-14788 GCF_008122455.1 Enterobacter sp. C6 | reverse complement strand
TGCGCAGCACCGGTGATCATGTTTTTAACATAGTCGGCGTGGCCTGGGCAGTCTACGTGTGCGTAGTGGCGAGTCGGGGTGTCGTACTCAACGTGAGAGGTGTTGATGGTGATACCACGAGCTTTTTCTTCTGGTGCGTTATCGATCTGGTCGAATGCGCGAGCAGAACCACCGTAGGTTTTTGCCAGAACGGTAGTGATTGCAGCGGTCAGCGTTGTTTTACCATGGTCAACGTGGCCGATAGTACCGACGTTAACGTGCGGTTTTGTACGTTCAAACTTTTCTTTAGACATCGATTGTCCCTCTAAGACACGGATAAATCGGTGATATCACCACATCAACCAGGCGAAATGCCTGAATTGTTGAATACAGTAAAATTGAAACAGAGAGAAACGGGAAGGAGAAGTGAAGTGGTGCTGATACCCAGAGTCGAACTGGGGACCTCACCCTTACCAAGGGTGCGCTCTACCAACTGAGCCATATCAGCACGTATTGGAGCGGGCAGCGGGAATCGAACCCGCATCATCAGCTTGGAAGGCTGAGGTAATAGCCATTATACGATGCCCGCATCCTGAAACTCGGCTACCCAGTTCTTTCTGTAACAAAAAAAGAGATTTCTCTCTTTTTCAGTTTGAGCTGGCTAATTTTTCCAACCAGCTCCGGCGGCATTTACGCTGCCAGAAAGTGGTGGTGGGGGAAGGATTCGAACCTTCGAAGTCTGTGACGGCAGATTTACAGTCTGCTCCCTTTGGCCGCTCGGGAACCCCACCGGACTTGATGGTGCCGACTACCGGAATCGAACTGGTGACCTACTGATTACAAGTCAGTTGCTCTACCTACTGAGCTAAGTCGGCATCAAGTAGCGCGCATTCTATGGATACCTGCGCGGTCATGCAACTAAAAATTTGCATAAAACGTTCTTTCGCTCACATTTTATGCGAACGAAGCGCTAAGCGCTGTAAAAGTAGACATTACGGGTCAAATAATCAACATGCACGCGTGATTTACACCGTATACACCATAGCGTGACGGCTTCCGCGTAACGCAGCGTTATCCATCTTTTTTCTTATTATTCCTGCCATCTGGTGTTAACCTCCTGCCCATTGTCCAAAATTAACTGTGTGATGAGCCACGATCCGGCAGTATAGCGCTGGCTCACTGAAGCATGCTTATGAGCAAAAAAGAGCAAACGTTAATGACGCCTTATCTTCACTTTAACCGCAGCCAGTGGGCTGCCCTGCGTGATTCCGTCCCTATGACGCTGACGGAAGGTGAAATCGCACGGTTAAAAGGGATAAACGAAGATCTGTCCCTGGAAGAGGTGGCAGAAATTTATCTCCCCCTCTCTCGCTTGCTTAACTTCTATATCAGCTCGAACCTGCGCCGCCAGGCTGTGCTGGAGCAGTTTCTCGGGACGAACGGTCAACGCATTCCTTATATCATTAGTATCGCAGGCAGCGTGGCCGTGGGTAAAAGTACCACCGCGCGTGTCCTGCAGGCGCTGTTGAGCCGCTGGCCAGAACACCGCAGCGTGGAGCTGATCACCACCGACGGCTTCCTGCACCCGAACGAAGTGTTAAAAGAACGCGGGCTGATGAAGAAGAAGGGCTTCCCGCTCTCTTATGATATGCATCGTCTGGTGAAATTTGTCTCTGACCTGAAATCCGGCGTACCGCACGTCACTGCGCCAGTCTATTCGCATCTGATCTACGATCGCATCCCGGGTGGGGATAAAACGGTGGTCCAGCCGGACATCCTGATTCTGGAAGGTCTGAACGTACTGCAAAGCGGGATGGACTATCCTCACGATCCGCATCACGTCTTCGTCTCGGATTTCGTCGATTTCTCTATCTATGTCGATGCGCCGGAAGACCTGCTGCAGAACTGGTACATCAACCGCTTCCTGAAGTTCCGCGAAGGGGCGTTCACCGACCCGGACTCCTATTTCCACCATTACGCCCAGCTTTCTGAAGAAGAAGCGATCAATGTGGCAACGGGGCTGTGGAATGAGATCAACTACGTGAACCTCAAAGAGAACATCCTGCCGACGCGCGAGCGCGCGAGCCTGATCCTCACCAAGAGCGAGAAGCACGCCGTCGACCAGATTCGCCTGCGGAAATAATCAAGCAGACATAAAAAAAACCGGCTTAGCGCCGGTTTTTTCGTTATGCCTGTGGCTTCTCGCCATTTTCATCCTGATCGACCGCAAAGCAGGCAACCAGTTGGCCGCCATAATCCTTCAGCTGCGGCTGTAGCTGGGTGCAGGGGCCAAAACGACGGCTGCAGCGGGCGTTGAATGCACATCCCGGCGGTGGATTCAGCGGACTTGGCAGTTCGCCCGTCAGCTTAATACGCTCGCGACGATCGTCCGGGTTCAGACGCGGCGTCGCAGACAGCAGCGCCTGGGTGTACGGATGGCGAGGGTTATTAAAGATCTGGTCTTTGGTCCCCTTCTCCACGCAGCGCCCCAGGTACATCACCATTACCTCATCAGCAATATGCTCCACCACCGACAGGTCGTGGGAGATGAACACGTAAGATAGCCCCAGCTCCTGCTGGAGATCCATCATCAGGTTCAGCACCTGCGCACGTACGGATACGTCGAGCGCGGAGACCGGCTCATCGGCAATCACCACGTCCGGATCGAGCATCAGCCCGCGAGCAATCGCGATACGCTGACGCTGGCCGCCGGAGAACATGTGCGGATAGCGATCGTAATGCTCGGTTTTGAGGCCGACCTTCGCCATCATCGCCAGCGCTTTTTCGCGGCGCTGCTCCTTGCTCAGATTACTGTTGATCAGCAGCGGCTCTTCCAGAATCTGTCCCACTTTTTTACGCGGGTTCAAAGAACCATACGGGTTCTGGAACACAATCTGGATTTTCTGGCGGCGCAGCTTCTGCGCCTGCGGATCGTGCTTGAGCAGATCCTGGCCCTGATAATAGAGCTCCCCGCCAGTCGGCACTTCAATCATCGTCAGCAGACGACCCAGCGTGGATTTGCCGCAGCCTGACTCCCCCACCACCGCCAGCGTTTTACCGCGTTCAAGGTTAAAAGAGACGCCGTCCAGCGCTTTCACCAGGCGTTCAGGGGCAAACAATCCCTTCTTCACCGGGTAGTATTTTTTCAGTTCGATGGCCTGCAACAGCGGTTGTTGCGTGGTGGCCTGTTGCGTACTCATAGTGTTGGCCTCCCGGCATCATCGAGTGGGTAGTGGCATTTCGACTGACGACCGTCAGCAAGCTGGTTCAGCTCTGGCTCTTCTGCCCGGCATTTGTCCGTCGCATACGGACAGCGCGGATTGAGCAGACAGCCCTGCGGACGGTCATATTTACCCGGCACCACACCCGGCAGCGACGCCAGACGCGCTTTATCCTGAGCAAACTCCGGCAGCGCGCGTAAAAGCGCCTGGGTATACGGGTGACGCGGCGCGCGGAAGATATCGTGCGAATTTCCGGTCTCGACCACCTGGCCGGCATACATCACGATGATTTTGTGCGCGGCTTCGGCCACCAGCGCCAGATCGTGCGTAATCAGCACCAGCGCCATATTCTCTTTCTGCTGCAGCTCCAGCAGCAGCTCGATGATCTGTGCCTGGATGGTCACATCCAGCGCCGTCGTCGGTTCATCCGCAATCAGCAGTTTTGGTCGACATGCAATCGCCATCGCGATCATCACGCGCTGGCTCATCCCGCCTGAGAGCTGGTGCGGGTAAACGTCCAGACGCGAAGCCGGGTCAGGAATACCCACCTGGTTGAGCAGATCGATCGCGCGCTGACGACGGGTTTTCTTATTCCCGCCCTGATGCACCTTAATCGCTTCCATAATCTGGAAACCGACGGTGTAGCATGGGTTCAGGCTGGTCATCGGATCCTGGAAAATCATCGCCACTTCCGCGCCCACCAGCTGGCGGCGCTGTTTTTCAGAAATGCGCTTCAGGTCCTGACCGTTGAACTGCAGGTTTTCCGCCATCACGCGGCCCGGGTAATCAATCAGCCCCATGATCGCCAGTGAGCTCACTGACTTACCTGAACCGGACTCCCCGACGATACCAACCACTTCGCCCTGATTTACGCTGTAGCTGATGCGGTCCACGGCGCGAAACGGAGTGCCTTCGTCGCCAAAGTGCACCGATAATTTATCTACATTTAATAACGCCATCTCGTGCCTCTTACTGCTTCAGTTTGGGATCAAGCGCATCACGCAGGCCATCACCCATCAGGTTAAATGCCAGCACCGTCAGCAGGATTGCCAGACCCGGGAAGGTGACAACCCACCAGGCGCTTTGTGCGAACTGCAACACGTCGGAGAGCATGGTGCCCCACTCCGGTGTTGGCGGCTGCGCACCCATGCCCAGGAAGCCAAGAGCGGCCATATCAAGAATGGCGTTAGAGAAACCGAGCGACGCCTGAACAATCAGCGGCGCAAGGCAGTTAGGGAAGATATTAACGAACATCTGGCGCATCGCACCGGCACCCGCCACGCGAGACGCGGTGACGTAATCGCGGTTCACTTCCACCAGCACCGCCGCGCGGGTTAAACGCACGTAGTGAGGAAGCGCCACGAAGGTCAGCGCCAGCGCGGCGTTACCGATCGACGGGCCGAAGATCGCCACCAGCACCAGCGCCAGCAGCAGGCTTGGCAGCGCCAGCATGATGTCGACGATACGCATGATGATGTTATCAACGATGCCGCCGAAGTAGCCGGCAACCAGGCCGAGTACGACGCCCATGATCAGCGACAGCACAACAACCAGGCAGCCGACCAGCAGCGACAGACGCGCGCCGTACATGAGACGGGACAGCACATCGCGCCCCACATCATCGGTACCCAGCAGGTGCGCCAGGCTGCCGCCATCCTGCCACGCAGGTGGCGCAAGCAGCGCATCGCGGAACTGATCCGCCGGGTTATACGGCGCAAGCACGTTTGCAAACACCGCAATCAGGATCATGATTGCGACATACACCAGCCCTACCACCGCGCCTTTGTTGCGCTTGAAGTAGTGCCAGAACTCCTGCATCGGCGTCATCGGAACCGGTGCAGCAACAACTTTGTTTTCAGAAACCTGTGACATGATGGCCCCTTACTTCTTATGACGAATACGCGGGTTCACCACGCCGTACAGCAAATCGACCAGCAGGTTGACGAGGATAATCATCGTCGCGACCAGCAGTACACCGCCCTGCACTACCGGATAATCACGGCGCTGCAGCGCGTCAATCAGCCAGCGTCCCAGGCCCGGCCATGAGAAGATGGTTTCGGTCAGAATCGCCCCCGCCAGCAACGTCCCCACCTGGAGACCGATAACGGTCACAACCGGCAGCATGGCGTTACGCAGCGCATGGACGATAATGACGCGCATACGCGTCAGGCCCTTGGCGCGGGCGGTGCGGATGTAATCCTCGCCCAGCACTTCCAGCATCGATGAACGGGTCATACGCACGATCACCGCCAGAGGAATGGTGCCCAGCACCATGGCAGGCAGGATCATATGCGCGACGGCATCCATGAAGTTGCCCTCTTCACCCCAGATAGCCGTATCAATCAGCATAAAGCCGGTGAGCGGGTTGGTGTCATCCAGGAAAACCATATCGCTGACGCGCCCGGAGACCGGTGTCAGGTTAAGCTGCACCGAGACCAGCATGATCAGCATCATGCCCCACCAGAAGATAGGCATGGAGTAGCCGGTCAGCGCCAGGCCCACGGCGGTATGGTCGAAAATAGAGCCACGCTTGACGGCAGCCAGTACCCCGACAGGAATACCCACCGCAGTGGCGAAAATCATGGCGCAGACGCCAAGCTCCAGTGTCGCTTTAAAACGCGGCACGAACTCGTCCCACACCGGAAGACGGCTTTTCAGCGAAATCCCTAAATCACCGTGCAACACGCCCCATATATAGTGGAGGTACTGCTGCCACATCGGCTTATCGAGACCGAGTTCCGCCAGCAGCTGTGCATGGCGCTCAGGGGAAATACCACGCTCGCCCGCCATAATCATTACCGGGTCGCCGGGGATCATATGGACGAAGGCAAAAGTGAGAAGGGTGATACCGATAAACGTGGGGATAACAAGTCCCAGACGTCGGAGGATGAACTGCAACATAACCCGGATTCTCTCTGATGACGCACGACCAGTGTCGTGACGTCTGTATTGCTCACAAATGTAAATTCCCTCTCCCTTAGGGAGAGGGTTAGGGTGAGGGAATGCATGCACGCCCCTCACCCCTGCCCTCTCCCAGAGGGAGAGGGAGAACACCCTACTTATTATTCAACAGATACGTTTTCGAAGTGGTGTTTGCCCAGTGGATCAACCACGTAGCCCTTCACTTCTTTACGCACTGGCTCGTACACGGTGGAGTGAGCAACAATCAGCGCCGGAGCCTGATCGTGCATAACAACCTGAGCCTGCTTGTACAGTTCAATACGTTTGTTGTGATCGTCGGTCGCACGCGCCGGCTGGATCAGGTCTTCAAACGGCTTGTAGCACCAGCGAGAGTAGTTAGAACCGTCTTTTGCCGCCGCGCAGCTGAACAGGGTGGCGAAGAAGTTGTCCGGATCCCCGTTATCACCGGTCCAGCCCATCATGACTGCCTGGTGCTCACCCGCTTTGGCGCGCTTCAGGTACTCGCCCCACTCGTAGGTCACAATCTTGGCCTGAACGCCAATCTTAGCCCAGTCAGCCTGAACCATTTCTGCCATACGGCGTGCGTTCGGGTTGTACGGACGCTGTACCGGCATCGCCCACAGCTCAACGGTGAAGCCTTTATCCTGGCCCGCTTCTTTCAGCAGCGCTTTCGCTTTCTCAGGATCGTAGCTGTAGTCTTTAACGTCGTCGTTATAGCCCCACATGGTTGGTGGGATCAGGTTTTTGGCTGCAACGCCTGCACCCTGGTAAACCGCCTTGATGATCGCTTCTTTGTTCACCGCGTAGGTCAGCGCCTGACGCACTTTCACGTCATCAAACGGTTTCTTCTCGGTGTTGAAGGAGAGATAGCCCACGTTCAGGCCAGCCTGCTCCAGCAGGTTGATGTTCTTGTCCTGCTTCATGCGGGCGATGTCAGCCGGGTTCGGGTACGGCATCACCTGGCATTCATTTTTCTGCAGTTTTGCGTAACGCACTGACGCATCAGGCGTGATGGAGAAGACCAGGCGGTCGATCTTCGGCTTGGTGCCCCAGTAGCCTTCGAACGCTTTATACAGAATGCGGGAATCTTTCTGGTACTGCAGCAGCTGGAATGGACCGGTACCGATTGGGTTCAGGTCGACTTTCTCCGGCGTACCGGCTTTGAGCATGTTGTCCGCATACTCTTTAGAGAGGATTGAGGCGAAGTCCATGGCCAGGTCAGCCAGGAACGGCGCTTCCGGACGCGTCAGCACGAACTGAACGGTATTATCGTCCACTTTTTTCACTTCAGAGATCAGGTCCGGCAGACCCATCCCTTCGAAGTATTCATAGCTGCCGCCAGACACTTTGTGGTACGGGTTCTGGGCGTTTTTCTGACGGTCGAAGGAGAACACCACGTCGTCGGCGTTAAAGTCGCGCGTTGGTTTGAACTCTTTGCTGTCCTGCCACTTCACGCCCTGGCGCAGGTGGAAGGTATAGGTTTTACCGTCTTCGCTGACGTCCCACTTCTCGGCCAGACCCGGAATCACTTCCGTGGTACCGGTTTTGAATTCAACCAGACGGTTATAGATCGGTACAGAGCTTGCGTCGTAAGTCGTACCAGAGGTAAAGAGCTGTGGGTTAAAGCCTTCCGGCGAGCCTTCAGAACAGTAAACCAGGGTTTTTGCCTGTACGCTTGCTGCCACGGTCATAGCCACCAGGCTCAGACCAAGCTTCAGCATCCCTGACTTCTTCAAGGAAATACTCATTATTCTGCTCCAATGTGATGTTTTGCTTTGTTGTGTTACGCCGCCAGACCTTTATTTATTTTTTACCCGGTCCGGTCGGTGATGCCCGAAGGCTTTAAAGGGATGGAGAATCCTTTCAGAAGAGCGTTTGAGTTGCAGCGCAGATCGTCCCTGAAATGCCCCTCATGCCCTACAATCTGTCAACAGAATGTGAAAACGTCAATACAGGTGACGGGGATTTACGCTGAGTGTGAGAAACCGCAAACAAAGATTAAAAAAACTATGTACGCCAGTTTTCAGCAGGGAAATTTATGCTACTCGCCATGTTGCAGCACAACTCTCTCCCTATTTCGCCACAATCAGTGATTAACTTTTATTCAGAATGGGTAAATTTTCTTGCAGAATGGTGATTATCTGAGCACTAAATACCGCGAACGTTAAAACGCACAGCGAAAAATGCTGAGGTTATCCATAAGCAACGCGAAAAAAGATCAATCTATATATAAAAAAATACAATGGATTATGTCACAAAATCGTTAACAGGTAGGTGGAAGCAGGTCTAAGGGGCGTTTTGGATACTCTGACGAGATAAGGCCATAATGCAAAAAGGGCTAACCTTGCGGTTAGCCCTTTTCAGAATGTGGTCGGCGAGAGAGGATTCGAACCTCCGACCCACTGGTCCCAAACCAGTTGCGCTACCAAGCTGCGCTACTCGCCGAATGCGGAGCGCATCTTACTGCTGAGGTGCGCCCCCGTCAATCCCTTATTTTCAAAAAGCCATTCAACTGGCGATATTCTCGCCAGAGCAGCTACTGCGCGGCTTTTGCGGTGTTATCAGGGAGTTTGCACCAGTTGTTGTTTTCGTTAATCCCACCATTCGGTGAGGTATAGCCGAGACAACCCATAATGGTGTCGTACAGCTCAACGTGACGACGCGGCACCTTCATCTCCGCCTCTTTCTTCAGCTGAGCAAACATCTTCGCTTTCTCCGGGTCTTCCAGATACTTGTCAGACATCCACACCATCATCGGTACACGGAACTGCTCCGGCGGTGCCATCTTGCGCGGCGTACCGTGCAGATGCTCATACTCATTGATGGATTCACCGTGGTCCGCCGCATAGAACACAATCGCTTTCTTATCGCGTACCTGGTCAATCACCGAATCAATAAAGTGATCCACATACAGTACGGAGTTGTCGTAGGAGTTGATCAGCTGCGCTTTGGTACAGTCTTTATCCACCCCGACGCACTCAGGCTTCCATTTGGCAAAGTTACGCGGGTAACGTTGGGTGTAGTTAAAGTGCGACCCTTTGGTATGAAGGATAATCAGATGCTTACCATCAGGATTATCGCTCAGGGACAGTTTCATCTCATCAATCAGCAGCATGTCATCTACAGATTTGCCACGGTTACGCGGCTCTGCACCGATCTGCTCACGGTATGCAATGTTCTGCGCCATGGTATTGCTGTAGAACCACATTTCGCTCTGCATCGCATAGAGGGCAGACGTGAACCCAAGCTGATGCAGCACCGAGAAGACGTTTTGCTCTTTCAGCGTACGCTGCGGGTTGTCGCTCGCCCCGCCCTCGCGCACAAACATACAGCGCAGTGAGAGCTTGGTGGCGGTATCACAAGAATAGCCACGGTAGGCAATCAGGTTTTTCTCCTGCGCCAGTTTCGGCGTGGTATCACGGTTATAGCCAAGAATACCCATATGATCCCAGCGCGTGGTTTCTCCGATAATAAAGACGACATAGGTATCGTCGATATCTTTTGGTGCGACGTAGGTAAACTTCTTCACCGGGTTCATCAGCGATTTGTTACCGGAAGATTCATCCACCTGCGCCCACGCATACAGCCCCAGCGCGGAAATCCAGTTAGACGGTAAATACGAGTTCGCCACTACACCGCCGTAGCTTGGCATATCCACGCCTGAGGTACGCTCATCATGCTTTTGCTTCACTTCCAGCAGACGAATTGGTCCCCAGACCATCAAACCGGCCAGCAGGACTATCGCGACGCTTCTGAAACGTTTGCCTGGCGTGCGAATCTGGTGCACTAGCGTGTACCGGCAACGGTTGCTCCAGATGAGCAGCAGCGGTAAGGCACTGACGGCTACCAGCCAGAGAATAAAGTGCAGCCCTACAACCTCTTTAGAGAGGTCGATATCCGTGGTCATCACTGAGGCAATAATGCCGTAGCCAATCACCACGTTCATAAAGGTCATGTAATAGCTGGCACCCGCCGAACACAGCACGATAAACGTAGCCAGCACTCGCCACACGCGACGGCCAAACAGGGTAAGAATACGGAATAAAAAGAAGGTGACCAGTACAGCAGCGACCAATTCGACAACCGCTGCAATTCCTTTCCAGACGGTAAAATCATGCGCGTAACCGTCAAACCGACGGATGAAAACTGCGCCATTCATAAACAGGCCGATGTACAACGCCAGCAAAAAGCAGAGCTTTTGTTGTGCCATCGATTTAATGTATTTCATGCAAACTACCCGGAAAAAGGGACGAAATCACCGATCATTTTTGTTTTAAAAATGAATAGGTTAAAGAATCGCTTAAGAAGTCGTTATCGGAAACGTCTACCCGCGTGGTAAGTAGACCACAGGGAAAAGAAAAAGTGGCAGCAGAGTGTGTGATCGGTACAGATATTTACAAAAAATTAAGAACGAGACGGTTTAGCCAGATCATCAGTTTTCACACAAGAAAAAGGCCGGATAACCGGCCTTTTTCATCGTCATTAAGCATGCACCTCTTTGAACACTTCGCGCTGCGGCTGACGAATCGTGGTCGAGAGCGCCAGCGAGATAATCAGCAAGGCAAATATCACGCAGAAGGTCACGTAGAACCCGCCGAAGAGGGAGGCAATCAGCGAGCCGCAGATACTGCCGATCCCGAAGCCCAGATAGATAACGCCGTAGTTTTTCGCCAGATTATTCAGGCCAAAGAACTCGCTCACCAGTGACGGGAAGACGGTGATGGTGCCGCCGAAGTTAAAGGCCACGCAGGCAATCGCCGCGAAGAAGGTGGCTTCATTCAGCGGAGCGAACAGCAGCGCCGCCATACCGACCAGCGAGACCACCTGCCCAATCGTAATCACGCGGATGCGGGCAATTTTGTCAGACAGAATACCGAGGACCAGACGACCCGAGAGGTTAGCAATGGAGATCACGGTCACCGCGTTGGCCGCCGTAGCGGCATCCAGTTTCACCATCCCCTGCGCGATATCTTTCGCCACGCCGATGACATACAGACCGCTCATGCAGGCCGTCAGGAACATCACCGCCAGCATCCAGTACTGTGGCTTACGCATGGACTGCGCGAGGGTAAAGTCGTTCTCCACCACGCCGTTTACGGATTTAACCTCCTGCTGCGGCGCATCTTTCATCAGCGTGGAGCCGAACAGAATCATCACCAGAACAATTGCGCCCCAGATCATAAAGGTTTTTTCGAGGCCAACGGACGCCAGCAGGTGGGCGTCGATAAATTTGAACCCGAGGCTGCCCAAACCGTAAGAACCAATGGCAAACGCGGAGATTAAGCCTTTACGTTCCGGGAACCACTTCACGCAGTTTGACAGCGTAAGCAGGTACCCCGCGCCATCGGCCAGCCCCACCAGCACGCCGGCGCTCAGCCACAGCATCATCAGGTTGCTGGAATGCGCCGTCAGGAAAAAGCCCAGCCCCAGCAGAATGCCGGACGCCATGGTCACGCGCTTCACGCCAAAACGCTCCTGCAGCTTGCCCGCGACGGAAGACGAAATCGCCAGACCCAGGCTCAGCAGACCAAAGGAGAACGCGACCTGGCTGACCGGGGCGCCGAGCTTGTCGGAAAGCGCGCTGTTAAACAGGCTCCAGGTATAGACCGACCCCAGCGCAAACTGGGTGACGATGGTACCAAAGAGCGTGAGCCAGCGCGTGCGGTTATAAGTTGGTGTGTTCATGGCAGTTGTCCTGCAAGAGAAATTAAGGAAGTTCGCTGAGGACAACGATAAACAAAACCTTAATATGCCTGGGGTAAAACGGCATGAAATGCAGGCGGAACGGAATGAAATGCCTGGAATCGGGAATGAATGACCTGGCATGGGAATAAAGCGATAGCGTGTTAGTATCTGCTATCGCTGTAAAGCCCGTGGTTGTTGTATTCGAGATGTTATCGTAACGTTTAAAAAAGTAACAACTCTAGAAATTTGCGCTGACGCCAAGGGTGTATAAAAACTCCTCACCGGTGGAGGTGTGTTCCCCCTGAGCCAGCGACGCATACGCCGCCATGTGCGTATTGAATGGAATATCCGTTCCCACGGTGACATCCATCCAGCTACCGTTTTGGGCAGGGGCCGGCGTTTGCGGCATGCCAAACTGCGATTTCCACTGGTTTTCACCAAACTGCTGGTTATAGCTGATCTGCGCCCAGGGACGGAGATCGCCGTACTGGGTATTCACACGCCACCCCAGCGTGCTGACGCTGGCATGCCAGAGCGGGTCGGTGAGCGCCTGCGTCGACGCGCTATCACCAAACTCGTTGATCATCATCGGAGCCGTGCCATCGTACCGCCACGCCACTACCGGCCCGGTGGTGATACGCGCTGAAACCGGAAAATTCCAGCCCACGCTCATCGCCCCCTCCGTGGTGCTGCCTGACGGAATATTCAGGGCAAGACCTGGCGCGTTTTGCGAAGACTGGATACGCTCCGCAAGAATATCCTCATAACGCGGTTGGTGATCCGCGTCCCATGTATAGCGTTCCGCCATATTATTTTGGGCGTCTGAAACGATATATTCCTGTTGCCAGGCAGACGCCGTATTACAAAAAAACAGGCAGGCTGAAATTCCCACCAGGCCAGAAGCAGCATGGCGACCACTGATTTTTTTTATCATCATCAACGCGACCCCAGAGAGAGCCGAATTCGGCGATATTTGTCGTTATTCAGGAAGACTTTAGAGAGCATATAGCCCTGTATTAACTATTGTCTTTATAGTAAACACGTCAAGCCAGTCAGAACGAAATTTTTGCGAAATCAGTATCAATAAGGGAGATGACGGATGGAACGTTGCGGTTGGGTGAGCCAGGATCAGCTTTATATCGACTATCACGATCGGGAATGGGGCGTGCCGGAAACGGATGGCAAAAAACTCTTTGAGATGATCTGCCTGGAGGGCCAGCAGGCGGGGTTATCGTGGATTACGGTATTGAAAAAACGCGAAAACTATCGCAACGCCTTTCACCAGTTCGATCCTGTCGCCGTCGCTGCGATGACCGATGAGGACGTTGAGCGACTGGTGCAGGATGCCGGCATCATCCGCCATCGCGGTAAGATCCAGGCCATCATCGGTAACGCACGCGCTTATCTGGCGATGGAGCAAAACGGCGAATCATTTTCAGATTTTGTCTGGACGTTTGTGAACAACGATCCGCAGGTTACCCAGGCCGCCACGCTCGCGGACATCCCGGCCTCCACTCCGGCCTCGGATGCGCTCTCGAAGGCCCTGAAAAAACGCGGCTTTAAGTTTGTCGGCTCCACCATCTGCTACGCCTTTATGCAGGCCTGTGGCCTGGTCAACGACCACGTTACCGGCTGCTTCTGTCATCCGGGAGGCCATCATGATCCGCAAATGGCAAAGTGAAAATACCGCGCCGCTTCTGAGCCTCTGGCTTGAAAGCACCACGGAAGCACATCCGTTTATCGAGCCGGGTTACTGGAAAGAGAACGAGGCCATGGTGCGGGATGTTTACCTGCCGTCAGCCGAAACCTGGGTCTGGGAACAGGATGGCAAACCTTGCGGATTTATCAGCGTGATGCAGTCTCAGTTTGTCGGCGCGCTGTTTGTCGCACCGTCATGCATCGGGAAAGGCATCGGGCGCGCGCTGCTGAACTATGTTCAACAGCGCTTTCCGCACTTAAGCCTGGAGGTGTACCAGAAAAATGTTCGGGCGGTGAATTTCTACCATGCGCAGGGCTTTCGCATTGAAGACAGCGCCTGGCAGGATGACACCCAGCACCCGACGTGGATCATGAGCTGGCAGGCGGATCAAACGCCGTTAAGGTAAGCGCGGGCCCCTGATATTTCTCGACCCAGGCCAGGGTCGTATTCCCTGCGCAACCGTTCCCCAGCTTCGAGCTGGGGAGATCTTTGGTCAGCACGTTAACCGCCCCGTTTTTACAGATACCACCTTCGGCGAGATCAAGGTCAGGCCATGCGCCCTGATGAATGCAGATCACGCCCTGTTTAATCCCGTCGCTCACCACCGCCCCTGCCAGCACCTGCCCACGCGAGTTCCAGACGCGCACCACGTCGCCGTCCGCAATCCCGCGGGCCTGCGCATCGAGGGTATTCAGCGTGATCGGCTCTCGCCCGGCGACCGCATACTGCTCGCGCAGGGAGGTATAGTTAAGCTGGCTGTGCAGACGGTGCGCGGGATGCGCTGACAACACCTGCAGCTGCTCCGGCCGGGCATTACCGTGCCACTCGTCCGGCTCAAGCCACATAGGGTGTGGCGGGCAGTCGGCATAACCAAAGCTGGCGATGCGCTCGCTGTGGATCACAATCTTTCCGCTCTCGGTTTTCAGCGGGTGGTTCTCGGGGTCGCGGCGGAAATCGGCAAAACGGACAAACTTCGCGTTCTGTTCACTCTCCGGCATCTCGACGATCTGGTTCGCCTCCCAGAACTCAGCAAAGGGCGGAAGCGTCACGCCCTGCGCCGCGCCGCGCTGTCCGGCAATCTGGTAGAAGGTCTCCAGCCATTGCAGATCGCTTTTCCCTTCGGTAAAACGCGCGCGACCGCCCGCTTCCCACAGCTCGCTCAGTTCAGCAAACACGTCAAAATCATCACGTGCTTCATCTCGCGGGGCCACTATGCGCTTCATCGGGACCATATGCTGGTTGCTGTAGTCGCCGGTCATGGTGAGATCGTTACGCTCAAACG
>NZ_QPFW01000158.1:0-14491 GCF_008122455.1 Enterobacter sp. C6 | reverse complement strand
TCTGCTGCTGGAAGAGGCCGGGCTGTCGATGGCGATGGGGGCGTTCCTCGCAGGCGTTCTGCTGGCGAGTTCTGAATACCGTCACGCGCTGGAAAGCGATATCGAGCCGTTCAAAGGGTTGCTGCTGGGGCTGTTTTTCATTGGTGTGGGGATGTCCGTCGACTTCGGCACGCTGGTGACGCACCCGCTGCGGATCGTCATCCTGCTCGTCGGCTTCCTGATCATTAAAATGGTGATGCTGTGGCTGATTGCGCGTCCATTAAACGTGCCGACCAGGCAGCGCCGCTGGTTTGCCGTGCTTCTGGGGCAGGGGAGTGAATTTGCGTTCGTGGTCTTTGGCGCCGCGCAGATGGCAAACGTGCTCGATCCCGAGTGGGCGAAAGCGCTGACGCTGGCGGTCGCACTGTCGATGGCGGCGACGCCTGTGCTGCTGGTGGTGCTGACGCGTCTGGAAAAATCGGACAGCGAGCAGGAGCGCGAAGCCGATGAGATTGATGAGGAGCAGCCGCGCGTCATCATCGCCGGATTTGGTCGCTACGGGCAGATCGTCGGGCGTTTATTACTCTCCAGCGGCGTGAAGATGGTCATCCTCGATCACGATCCCGACCATGTCGATACCCTGCGTAAATTTGATATGAAGGTGTTTTACGGGGATGCCACCCGCGTCGATCTGCTGGAATCCGCCGGGGCGGCAAAAGCCGAGGTATTGATTAACGCCATTGACGATCCGGAGACCAGCATGCAGATGGTGGAACTGGTTAAAGAGCATTTCCCGGAACTGACCATTATCTCCCGCGCGCGCGATGTGGATCACTACATCAGGCTGCGACAGGCGGGCGTAGACGCACCGGAGCGTGAAACGTTCGAAGGTGCGCTGAAGTCTGGCCGTATGGCGCTGGAAAACCTGGGGCTTGGCGCGTACGAAGCGCGCGAACGGGCGGACCTGTTCCGTCGCTTTAATACCGAGATGGTTGAAGAGATGGCGGCGATGGCGGGCAGTACGGCCACCGAGCGCGCGGCGGTGTTTAAACGCACCAGCGCGATGCTGACGGAAATCATTAACGAGGACCGTAACCACCTGTCGCTGATCCAGCGCCATGGCTGGCAGGGCACGGAAGAGGGCAAGCATACCGGCGATCCGGCTGACGAGCCCGAGAGTAAACCTTCCGCGTGAAGTGGAGTTGCCAGCAATATTAAAAAATTTCTTTATCTTTACCCTGCCGCCAGTCGACGAAAGATTAAGCTTTCCGTATAGTGGCGGCAATTTTTTGCATCCGGGAAATTTTCAATGATCAGTCTGATTGCAGCGCTGGCGGTGGACCGCGTTATCGGTATGGAAAATGCCATGCCGTGGAACCTGCCTGCCGATCTCGCATGGTTTAAACGTACTACGTTAAACAAGCCGGTAGTGATGGGCCGCCTGACCTGGGAGTCGATTGGTCGTCCATTGCCGGGCCGTAAGAATATCGTTATCAGCAGCCAGCCAGGCACTGACGATCGCGTCGAATGGGTAAAATCAGTAGACGAGGCGATTGCTGCATGCGGCAATGCCGAAGAGATTATGGTGATTGGCGGTGGGCGCGTGTACGAGCAGTTCCTGCCAAAAGCGCAGAAGCTGTATCTGACCCACATTGATGCAGAAGTGGAAGGGGATACCCATTTCCCGGACTACGATCCGGACGAGTGGGAATCGGTATTCAGCGAATTCCACGACGCGGATGCACAGAACTCTCACAGCTACTGCTTCGAGATTCTGGAACGTCGTTAAGTGATTTTCCCTCTCCCGGCCGGGAGAGGGAATCATTATCAGGAGGCAACGGCCTCACTTTCTCCTAAGTCCAGCTGTCGGTTGGACGGCTGCACAAAGTAAGCTTTATCTTCCCAGCGTAAGCAGGTTAACTCCCCACCCCAGCAGCATCCGGTATCCAGACCGTAAATCCCTTCCGGCGTTCCTTTTCCTTCCAGTGCTGCCCAGTGACCAAATACCACGCTGTACTCGCTGGTCACCGGTCCCGGAATGGCAAACCACGGTTTCAGCGGGGCGGGCGCGCTTTCCGGCGTCTCTTTGGAATACATATCCAGCTGCCCGTTCGGGAAGCAGAAACGCATGCGGGTGAACGCGTTGGTGATAAAGCGCAGGCGGGCCAGACCGCTGAGATCCTCGCTCCAGTGGTTCGGCATATCGCCATACATGGCATCGAGGAAGAAAGGATACGAGTCGCTCGCCAGCACCGCCTCAACGTCACGCGCGCAGGTTTTCGCCGTCTCAAGATCCCATTGTGGCGTGATCCCGGCATGCGCCATGACCAGCTTTTTCTCTTCGTCGATCTGCAGCAGGGGCTGACGGCGCAGCCAGTTAATCAGATCGTCCGCGTCCGGCGCATCCAGCAGTGGTGTGAGGCGATCTTTAGGCTTGTTGCGGCTGATCCCGGCGAAAACCGCCAGCAGATGCAGATCGTGGTTACCCAGCACCATGCGCACGCTGTCGCCCAGCGATTTGACGAAACGTAATACTTCAAGGGAGCCGGGGCCACGCGCAACTAAATCGCCCGTCAGCCAGAGCGTGTCCTGTCCTGGCGTAAAGTCGACCTGTTTTAACAATGCGATCAGTTCATCGTAGCAACCGTGAACGTCGCCAATCAGATATGTAGACATTAGATTAATGAATGAGTGTAGTAACGGCGAGACGGAACACAGGAATGGCAACGCGGAATCCGTTGCCATCGACGTCGACCATTTCATAATGGCCTTGCATGGTACCCATCGGCGTTTCAATTACCGCGCCGCTGGTGTACTGGTACTCTTCGCCAGGGGCGATGTGGGGCTGTTCACCGACCACACCTTCGCCCTGAACTTCAATTTCGCGGCCATTGCCGTTAGTGATAAGCCAGTAGCGCCCGCGCAGCTGCACGGGCATCCGCCCCAGATTGCGAATGGTCACGGTATAAGCGAAAACAAAACGATCTTCGTCCGGAGAGGACTGTGATTCAACATAGACGCTTTGTACATGGACACATACGCGGGGCGAATCAATCATGGCTTAACTCTCCTTCGGCGGCGCATTATCGCTGATGTAATTAGCCAGCTTGCAGTACTGCTCTACGGAAATATTCTCCGCACGCATTGCCGGGTCGATCCCCAGCTCGGCTAACACCTCTACGGTAAACGAATTGCTCAGGCTGTTACGGATCGTTTTACGGCGCTGGTTAAAGGCTTCTGTGGTAATGCGGCTCAGTACGCGCAGATCTTTAACCGGATACGGTTTCGTCTTGTGCGGCACAAGGCGAACAACCGCTGAATCCACTTTCGGTGGTGGTGTGAACGCTGACGGCGGTACTTCGAGTACCGGGATCACGTTGCAGTAATATTGTGCCATCACGCTTAAACGACCATACGCTTTACTGTTCGGGCCTGCAACCAGACGGTTAACAACCTCTTTTTGCAACATGAAGTGCATGTCGGCAATGGCATCAGTATAGCTAAAGAGGTGGAACATGAGCGGCGTGGAGATGTTGTACGGCAGGTTGCCGAAAACGCGCAGCGGCTGGCCCATTTTTTCCGACAGTTCGCCAAAGTTCATGGTCATGGCATCCTGCTGATAGATGGTCAGCTTCGGCCCGAGGAACGGGTGCGTTTGCAGGCGTGCGGCCAGATCGCGGTCCAGTTCGATGACGGTCAGTTCGTCGAGGCGTTCGCCTACCGGCTCGGTCAGTGCGGCAAGGCCCGGGCCGATTTCGACCATCGCCTGGCCTTTTTGTGGATTAATAGCCGAGACAATGCTTTCGATCACGAACTGATCGTTAAGGAAGTTTTGCCCGAAACGTTTACGGGCTAAGTGGCCCTGATGGACTCGATTAGTCATTGAGTATTAACAATCATTTTGATGGCGAGATTAAGCGCCGTAATAAAACTGCCGACATCCGCTTTCCCCTGGCCTGCCAGATCCAGCGCAGTACCGTGGTCAACGGACGTTCGAATAAAAGGTAAACCGAGGGTGATATTCACCCCGCGGCCAAAGCCCTGATATTTTAGCACGGGCAGGCCCTGATCGTGGTACATCGCGAGCACGGCGTCGGCATTATCCAGGTATTTTGGCTGGAAAAGGGTATCTGCTGGCAGCGGCCCGCTGAGGTTCATCCCCTTCGCCCGCATTTCGTTGAGAACCGGAATAATGGTGTCGATCTCTTCGGTGCCCATGTGCCCGCCTTCACCGGCGTGTGGATTCAGGCCGCAAACCAGAACGTGCGGCTGCTTGATGCCGAATTTGGTTTGCAGGTCATGATGCAGGATCCCGATGATCTCCCGCAGCAGCTCCGGGGTGATGGCATCCGGAATGGCCTTAATGGGCAGATGGGTTGTCACGAGAGCAACACGCATCTCCTCGGTCGCTAGCATCATCACCACTTTCGGACTGTGCGAGCGCTCTTCGAAGAACTCCGTATGCCCGGTAAACGGTATGCCCGCTTCGTTGATCACGCCTTTGTGAACGGGGCCGGTAATCAGAGCGGCAAATTCGCCCTTCAGGCAACCGTCGCAGGCGCGCGCAAGGGTTTCAACGACATAGTGGCCGTTTTCCGTGCTGAGCTGACCCGGAATGACCGGCGTTCGAAGGGGAACAGAGAGAAGGGTAAGCGTACCGGCTTGCTGTGGTGCAGGCTGTTGGCCTTCAACGTAAGGGATGAGCGTTAAAGGCAGACCGAGCAGTGTTGCCCGGTCTTGTAACAGTGTTGCATCGGCGCAGACAACCAGTTCTACCGGCCAGCTGAGCTGGGCGAGCTGGACAACAAGGTCAGGTCCAATCCCGGCGGGTTCGCCGGGCGTGATAACAACACGATGCTGTTTCATTAGTTGCTCAGCACTTTCACGTAAGCACTGGCGCGTTGTTCCTGCATCCAGGTGGCTGCTTCTTCAGAGAACTTACGGTTAAACAGCATACGGTAGGCTCTGTCTTTCTGTGCCGCATCCGTTTTATCAACGTTACGGGTGTCCATCAGCTCGATCAGATGCCAGCCAAACGAAGAGTGGACCGGCGTGCTGATCTGGCCTTTGTTCAGCTTCATCAACGCGTCACGGAAGGCAGGATCGTAAATATCCGCAGCCGCCCAGCCCAGATCGCCGCCCTGGTTAGCAGAGCCAGGATCCTGAGAGAACTCTTTTGCGGCCTTCGCAAACGAGGTTTTACCGCTCTTAATGTCTGCAGCGATTTGTTCTAGCTTCGCACGCGCCTGATCGTCAGTCATGACCGGTGACGGTTTCAGCAGAATGTGGCGAGCGTGAACTTCGGTGACGGAGATATTTTGGCTCTGGCCGCGCAGATCGTTCACCTTCAGAATGTGGAAGCCCACGCCTGAACGGATAGGACCGACGATATCCCCTTTCTTCGCCGTGCTCAGCGCCTGGGCAAAGATGGATGGCAGCTCCTGAATACGTCCCCAGCCCATCTGGCCGCCTTTCAGCGCCTGTTGGTCAGCGGAGTAGGTGATGGCCAGCTTGCCAAAGTCGCCGCCGTTACGCGCCTGTTCAACAATAGAACGCGCCTGGCTTTCTGCTTCCGCAGCCTGATCGGACGTTGGGTTCTCTGGCAGTG
Source organism: Enterobacter sp. C6 (assembly GCF_008122455.1). Classification (NCBI taxonomy): domain Bacteria; kingdom Pseudomonadati; phylum Pseudomonadota; class Gammaproteobacteria; order Enterobacterales; family Enterobacteriaceae; genus Enterobacter; species Enterobacter sp. C6. The sequence goes on along the minus strand of NZ_QPFW01000158.1, from coordinate 8,904 downwards.
GAATCAAAATGTGGCTCAGATTCAGCTCTGTGCTCGCATCGTTCTGGTTACCCACCTGTTTTGCCAGCGCCTCCACTTCCTGAGGCAGGATAGTGACGCGGCGACGCACTTCGTTGTTACGTACTTCTGAAATCAGCATCTCTTTACGGATCTGATTACGGTAGGTGGCGTAGCTGATGCCGTCATAGGCCAGACGGCTGCGCATCTGATCTAAAGACATATTGTTTTGCTTCGCGATGTTAGCGATCGCCTGATCGAGCTGCTCGTCAGTGACTTTCACACCCATTTTCTGCCCCATCTGCAGAACGATCTGATCCATGATCAGACGCTCCAGAATCTGGTGGCGCAGCGTGGCGTCATCCGGAAGCTGTTGACCGGCTTCGCCCGAATTGAGCTTCACCGATTTCATCAGACCGTCAACGTCACTTTCAAGCACGACGCCGTTGTTAACCACAGCAGCGACTTTATCAACAACCTGGGGGGCCGCGAAGCTGGTATTCGCAACCATAGCGACACCGAGCAGCAGCGTTTTCCAGTTCTTCATACTTTTTCCATTTCAATTAACCGCAAAGCGGATTACGTTGCAAATCAAGCACATTACAAGGAAGTACGGTATGGCAGAATATTCGAGCGCAGCATTTTCTGCGTACCCAGACCGTAGTTGGAACTCAGGCCGCGTAGCTCGAAGTTAAAGCCAATCACGTTATCGTATTTGCTCTGATTGTTGTTAGTATCCCAGCCGTTAAGCTTACGTTCGTAACCGACACGCAGCGCGTAACAGCAGGAGTTATATTGCAGACCCACCATCTGGTCAGCTGCTTTATGAGTGTTGGTGTCAAAGTAGTAAGCGCCAACGACTGACCAGCGATCGGCGATTGGCCAGCTTGCTGCACCACCGACCTGCGAAATACCGTCTTTATACTGTTCTCCATTGCCGTAGTTTGGCAATGTGGCCTGAATATATTCCGGGCTGGCATAACGATAGGTCAACTGCACCATACGGTCTTCATCCCGGCGATACTCAATGGCCGCTGTACTGTTGGCGATATTGTCGAGACGGGTGTCATATTGCACGCCACCGCGCAGACCCCAACGGTCGGTCATACGCCAGTAGGTGTCACCAGCCCAAATCAGCGAACCTGTCTTGTTATCTTTCTCCCACTTAATATTGTCATCGCCCGTGCGAGACTCGGTGAAATAGTAGATTTGACCAACAGAAACGTTAAAACGTTCAACGGCAGCATCATCATAAACGCGCGATGTGACCCCGGTCGTTACCTGGTTTGCCGAGGCGATGCGGTCAAGGCCACCGTAGGTACGGTCGCGGAACAGGCCGCTATAGTCAGACTGCAGTAATGAGGAGTCGTAGTTATTAATATTGCTCTGATCGCGATAAGGCACGTACAGATACTGCATACGTGGCTCCAGCGTCTGGGTATAGCCATCCGCCAGTAGACCCATATTGCGTTCGAAGATCAGCTTGCCGTCCATTTTGAACTGCGGAAGCGTACGGTTTACGGATTCTTCCAGGTGACCGGTATTGTTTGGATTCGCGTTGTAATCATCGATATTTTTCTGCTGATAGTGGGTCGCCATCAGCTTAGCTTCCGTGTTCAGACTTGCCCAGTCATTTGACCATGGCAGGTTGATTACGGGCTCCAGGTGAACGCGGGTGGCTTCCGGCATATTGGAATTTGTGTTTACAAAATGCACCGCCTGACCATAAATACGGGTGTCGAATGGACCCACGTCATTCTGGTACCAGTTAACGTCCAGTTGTGGCTCAGCGCCATAGGTACTCGCCGTTTGGCTATCAAATACCTGGAACTGCTTGCTTGTTACTGTCGCATCAAAGTTCTGCACCGCATAGCCTGCGCTGAAGATCTGCGTGGCATAACCGTCAGTACTCGAACCGTATTTTGACGAGAAATCGTTGAAGTAGTTCGGGTCACTCACCTTGGTGTAGTTGACGTTGAAACGCCAGACCTGATCCATCACACCGGAATGTTGCCAGAAATACATCCAGCGGTGTTTATTACCTTCGGTCGGATGCTCATCCTGGAAGACTTTATCCGACGGCAGGTAATCCAGCTCCATCAGACCTGCACCAGCGTGTGTCAGATAGCGGAACTCGTTCTCCCACATGATGTTGCCGCGCTTGTGGATATAGTGCGGCGTGATTGTCGCATCCATGTTTGGCGCGATGTTCCAGTAATACGGCAGGTAGAACTCAAAGTAGTTCGTGGTGCTGTATTTGGCATTTGGGATCAGGAAGCCGGAGCGACGTTTGTCACCCACGGGAAGCTGCAGATAAGGGCTGTAGAATATGGGCACTGGACCCAGTTTGAAGCGGGCGTTCCAGATCTCTGCGACCTGTTCTTCGCGGTCATGGATAACCTCGCTTCCGACCACGCTCCAGGTATTTGACCCCGGCAGACATGACGTAAATGTACCATTTTCCAGGATCGTATAGCGGTTTTCGCCGCGCTGTTTCATCAGGTCTGCGTCACCGCGCCCCTGGCGACCCACCATCTGGTAATCACCTTCCCAGACGTTAGTATCTTTAGTATTCAGGTTTGACCAGGCTTTCGGACCTTTCAGGATGACCTGATTGTCGTCATAGTGCACATTACCCAGCGCATCCACCGTTCGTACCGGCTCGGCCGCACCTTCCGGCTGCTTCTGGTGCAATTGCACTTCATCTGCCTGCAGGCGGCTATTACCCTGGTTAATATCCACATTGCCCGTAAACGTGGCATTGTCAGGGTAAGTCCCTTTCGAACTGTCGGCAGTAATGGTTACCGGCAAGCTATTTGTATCGCCACTCACCAGTGGGCGATTATAACTTGGGACGCCAAGCATACACTGCGAGGCGAGATCGGCCGCCAGCCCCTGTTGACTATACAGGGCGGAGCCAATCATTGTGGCCAGAAGGGTGGGGATACGTTTTTTCATACGTTGTATTTTATTGTTCCGTCATCAGTGGCTACGGCTTACAAACGCTCAGAGACTATCTTACTCATCTGCGCAGTACCAGCGTTAATCCTGCCCGTTTGCGTGCCAGAGTGTTAGGCTCGCTATCGAATGACGAGTATGATAAAGCAAATTATAGGCGATGTCCTTCAATTGACCGTGACTTGAACACAGTGATGATGACGTTGCGTCGGCCAGGAATATGACTATCCGGGGAGTATATGCAGTATTGGGGTAAAATAATCGGCGTTGCGTTCGCCATCATCATGGGTGCCGGGTTCTGGGGGATTATGCTTGGACTTATTATCGGCCATATGTTTGATAAGGCGCGCAGCCGCAAAATGGCCTGGTTTGCCAATCAGCGCGAGCGTCAGTCACTCTTTTTCTCCACCACCTTTGAGGTGATGGGGCACTTAACCAAATCCAAAGGGCGTGTCACAGAAGCCGATATTCAGATTGCCAGCGTTTTTATGGATCGTATGAACCTGCATGGCGATTCCCGTCTGGAAGCGCAAAATGCGTTTCGCATCGGTAAATCGGATAACTATCCGCTTCGCGAAAAAATGCGTCAGTTCCGCAGCATCTGCTTCGGACGTTTTGATTTAATTCGGATGTTTCTGGAAATTCAAATCCAGGCGGCCTTCGCCGACGGTTCACTTCACCCTAATGAACGTGATGTGCTGTACGTCATTGCGGAAGAGCTGGGCATCTCCCGTATGCAGTTCGACCAGTTCCTGCGCATGATGCAGGGCGGGGCGCAGTTTGGCGGCGGCTATCACCAGCAGTCGTCTGGCGGTGCCTGGCAGCAGGCGCAGCGTGGACCGACGCTGGAAGATGCCTGCAACGTGCTTGGCGTAAAGCCCTCTGACGATCAGACCACGATTAAACGTGCCTATCGTAAGCTCATGAGCGAGCATCATCCGGACAAGCTGGTCGCGAAAGGCCTGCCGCCAGAAATGATGGAGATGGCGAAGCAAAAAGCGCAGGAAATCCAGAAGGCGTACGAGCTCATTAAAGAGAAGAAAGGTTTCAAATAAGAAAAAGCCCGACGGTGTCGGGCTTTTTTTTAGAAGTCCACCGGGGCTTTAAACGTCATCGCGTTACCGAAGGCCGGATGGGTGATGGTGAGCGTCTGCGCGTGCAGCTGCAGACGTGGCGCTAAGGCCAGCGCTTCAGGCGGCGCGTAGAAGCGGTCGCCCAGAATCGGATGACCCAGAGCAAGCATATGCACGCGCAGCTGGTGTGAACGTCCGGTAATCGGTTTAAGCAGGACGCGCGCGGTATTATCCGGCGCATACTCCAGCACTTCATACTCGGTCTGCGCGGCCTTGCCGGTTTCGTAGCACACCTTCTGCTTTGGCCGGTTCGGCCAGTCGCAGATCAGCGGTAAATCCACCAGCCCTTCCGCCTGCGCGGGGTGGCCCCAGACGCGGGCGACATACTGCTTTTTCGGCTCGCGCTCGCGGAACTGACGTTTTAACTCGCGTTCCGCCGCCTTATTTAACGCCACCACAATCACGCCGCTGGTGGCCATGTCCAGGCGATGGACAGACTCCGCCTGCGGATAATCGCGCTGAATGCGCGTCATCACGCTGTCTTTGTGCTCATCCAGACGCCCCGGCACGGACAACAGGCCGCTGGGCTTGTTGACCACCATAATGTGTTCATCCTGATACAGAATGACCAGCCAGGGATCCTGCGGCGGATTGTAAGGCTCCATCACCATCTTGCGCTCCGTTTACTGATGCGTCACAACGATAAGACGCAGGGCATCCAGACGCCAGCTCGCCTGATTCAGGCTTTCCAGCACCTGCTGACGGTTACTTTCAATCGCCGCCAGCTCGTCGTCACGAATGTTCGGGTTGACGGCTTTTAACGCTTCCAGACGCGACAGCTCCGCAGACAGTTTCTCATCGGCTTCACTACGCGCAGCGTCAATCAGCGCTCTGGCCGCTTTCTCAATCTGGGTTTCGCCCAGTTGCAGAATAGCGTGCACGTCCTGCTGGACCGCGTTAACCAGCTTGCTGCCGGTATGGCGGTTCACCGCGCTCAGCTGTCGGTTGAAGCTTTCGAACTCGACCTGTCCGGCCAGGTTCGTGCCGTTTTTGTCCAGCAGCAGGCGGACCGGCGTTGGCGGCAGGAAGCGGGTGAGCTGCAGCTGTTTCGGCGCCTGCGCTTCCACAACGTAGATCAGCTCTACCAGCAGGGTGCCGACAGGCAGCGCCTTGTTTTTCAACAGGGAGATGGTGCTGCTGCCGGTATCGCCGGAGAGGATCAGGTCCAGACCGTTACGGATCAGCGGGTGTTCCCAGGTGATAAACTGGGCATCTTCGCGGGACAGCGCCACGTCACGCTCGAAGGTGATGGTACAGCCATCTTCCGGCAGGCCCGGGAAATCCGGAACCAGCATGTGATCGGACGGGGTCAGGACAATCAGGTTCTCGCCACGGTCGTCCTGGTTGATGCCGACAATGTCGAACAGGTTCATGGAGAAGCTGATCAGACTGGTGTCATCATCTTGCTCTTCAATACTCTCAGCAAGCGCCTGCGCTTTTTCACCGCCGTTGGAATGGATCTCCAGCAGGCGATCGCGACCCTGTTCCAGCTGCGCTTTCAGCGCGTCGTGCTTCTCGCGGCAGGACTTAATCAGATCGTCAAAGCCGTCGGTGTTTTCCGGCGCGGCCAGGTAGCCGATCAGATCGCCATGCACCTGATCGTAAATGGTGCGGCCCGTCGGGCAGGTATGTTCAAACGCGTCCAGACCTTCGTGGAACCAGCGCACCAGCACGGACTGCGCGGTTTTTTCCAGATACGGCACGTGGATCTGAATATCATGCGCCTGACCAATACGGTCCAGACGGCCGATACGCTGCTCCAGCAGATCCGGGTTAAACGGCAGATCGAACATCACCAGGTTGCTGGCGAACTGGAAGTTACGGCCTTCAGAGCCGATTTCCGAGCACAGCAGAACCTGCGCTCCGCTGTCCTCTTCCCCGAACCACGCCGCGGCGCGGTCGCGCTCGACGATGGACATGCCTTCGTGGAACACGGCGGCACGAATACCCTCACGCTCGCGCAGGACCTGCTCCAGCTGCAGCGCGGTGGCCGCTTTGGCGCAGATCACCAGCACTTTCTGGGAGCGGTGCGCGGTCAGGTAGCCCATCAGCCACTCCACGCGCGGATCGAAGTTCCACCAGGTGCCGGTATCGCCTTCAAATTCCTGGTAGATTTGTTCCGGATAAAGCATGTCGCGGGCGCGCTCTTCCTGGGTTTTGCGCGCGCCCATAATGCCGGAGACTTTAATCGCCGTCTGATACTGCGTCGGCAGCGGAAGCTTGATGGTGTGCAGCTCGCGTTTCGGGAAGCCTTTGACGCCGTTACGGGTATTTCGGAACAGCACGCGGCTGGTGCCGTGGCGGTCCATCAGCATGTCGATCAGCTCTTTGCGCGCGGATTCCGCGTTGTCGCTCTCGCTGTTCGCGGCCTGCAAAAGCGGCTCGATATCCTGCTCGCCAATCAGATCGCTCAGGGTGTTGAGTTCGTCATTTGAAAGACGCTTGCCCGCCAGCAGCATGGCGACGGCATCCGCCACCGGACGGTAGTTATTCTGTTCTTCCACAAACTGCTCAAAATCGTGGAAACGGTTGGGATCGAGCAGGCGCAGACGGGCAAAGTGGCTTTCCAGCCCCAGCTGCTCCGGCGTTGCGGTCAGCAGCAGGACGCCAGGCACGCGTTCGGCAAGCTGCTCGATAGCCATATATTCGCGGCTCGGCGCATCTTCGCTCCAGACCAGGTGGTGCGCTTCGTCGACCACCATCAGATCCCATTCGGCATCGCACAGATGCTCAAGACGCTGCTTGCTGCGGCGCACGAAGTCCAGAGAGCAAATCACCAGCTGTTCGGTTTCAAACGGGTTGTCGGTATCGTGCTGCGCTTCGGCGTAGCGTTCGTCGTCGAACAGCGAGAAACGCAGGTTAAAGCGGCGCAGCATCTCAACCAGCCACTGGTGCTGCAGGGTTTCTGGCACCACAATCAGCACGCGCTCGGCGGCGCCGGAAAGCAGCTGTTGATGCAGGATCATGCCCGCTTCGATGGTTTTACCCAGACCCACTTCATCTGCCAGCAGCACGCGCGGCGCGTGGCGACGGCCCACGTCATGGGCGATGTTCAGCTGGTGGGGGATCAGGCTGGTGCGCTGGCCGCGCAGGCCGCTCCACGGCATACGGTACTGTTCACTCTGAAACTTACGCGCGCGATAGCGCAGCGAGAAGCGATCCATACGGTCGATTTGCCCGGCAAACAGGCGGTCCTGCGGCTTGCTGAACACCAGCTTGCTGTCGAGCAGCACTTCACGCAGGATGACATTGGCCTCGTCGGTGTCCAGACGAGTCCCGATGTAGGCGAGCAGTCCATTCTCTTCTTTTACGTCTTCAATCTTGAGCTGCCAGCCGTCATGGCTGGTCACGGTGTCACCCGGATTAAACATCACGCGGGTAACAGGGGAGTCATTGCGAGCGTACAGACGGTTTTCACCGGTGGCTGGGAAGAGGAGGGTAACCATACGCGTATCAATTGCTACGACGGTTCCTAATCCAAGTTCGCTTTCTGTATCGCTGATCCAGCGTTGACCAAGTGTAAAAGGCATAGTTGTTCGGCTCTAATCTTTAATTGCAGGCAATAGTTCGACCCCCGTCAAAAAAGACGGTCATCGAAAAATGGGTCCGGGAATGGAAAGGGCGCTATGGTACTGGATGGCAGCCATTTCGTCACGCGTCAAAATAGGCCAAGTTGCCCTGTCACTAGTGTAGCAAAATCATCGTCGATGAAGGGCAAAATTCCGTCGGCAACCGGCTGAAGCTGACGCGTCAGATAGTGTTCGTAATCCAGCGGAGAACGCTGATAATCCACGGGTTCCGGGCCGCTAATGGTCCAGACGTATTTGATGGTCCCCCGGTTTTGATACTGCGGCGCGCGGCCGCGGCGTACGTTTTCTTCATCCGCGAGACGCGCGGCGCGTACGTGCGGAGGAACGTTACGCTGGTACTCCGCCAGCGGGCGGCGCAGGCGCTTGCGGTACACCAGCTGCGCGTCAAGTTCGCCCGCCATCAGGCTGGCTATCGTCTCGCGCACGTAGTCCTGATAGGGCTCATTGCGGAACACCCGAAGATAGAGCGTCTGCTGGAACTGCTGCGCCAGAGGCGTCCAGTCGGTACGCACGGTCTCTAGCCCTTTAAACACCATCCGCTGCGCGTCGCCTTCCTGAATCAGCCCGGCGTAGCGCTTCTTGCTGCCCTGATCGGTACCGCGAATGGTGGGCATTAAAAAGCGGGCGAAATGGGTTTCAAATTCCAGCTCCAGCGCGCTGGTTAACCGCGCTTTCTGCAGATGTTCCTGCCACCAGTCGTTCACGAAGGCGACCAGCGCTTTACCGATTTGCGCGGCGTCTTCTTCCGAATGCGCGCCCTTAAGCCACACAAAGGTGGAGTCGGTGTCGCCGTAGATGACGTCATAGCCCCGGGATTCAATCAGCGCTTTGGTCTGGCGCATGATCTCGTGCCCGCGCATGGTGATCGACGACGCCAGGCGCGGGTCAAAGAAGCGGCAGGCGCTGGTGCCCAGCACGCCGTAAAAGGCGTTCATGATGATTTTCAGCGCCTGTGATAGCGGCTTGTTACCGTGGCGCTTGGCCTCGTCGCGGCCGTTCCAGATGTTTCCCACGATGTCAGGCAGACAGTGTTTTTCCCGCGAGAAGCGTGCGCCGAGGAAGCCTTCGGTGCTGTGCTCATCATCCGGCTGGGCCATGCCCTCAACCAGCCCGACGGGATCGATCAGGAAGGTGCGGATGATCGACGGGTACAGGCTTTTGTAGTCCAGGACCAGAACGGAGTCATACAATCCTGGCCGGGAATCCATGACGTAGCCGCCGGGGCT
>NZ_QPFW01000157.1:0-14188 GCF_008122455.1 Enterobacter sp. C6 | reverse complement strand
GGGGGGGGTTACTTCTGCGCCGCAAGCGCCTCTTTCACCCAGCCGTCAAACTGCTGCTGGTGGGCTTTGATCCAGCCGTCCACGTGGCCTTTCACATCCGCTTCGGAGGATTTACCCGCGTGCATCATCGCGTTCTGGGCGTTGATGTCCGCCAGCGGCAGCTTCATCACCGAGAACAGCTTCGCCGCCGCCGGATTTTTCTCCGCCCAGGCTTTGTTGGCCACGATATGCATGGTGTTCACCGGGAAGCCGTAGTTCATGCCGTTCGGCAGCTTGGTGTCGATGTCTTTCTGCTCGCCCGGCAGGGAGGAGAACGGCACCTGCAGCCACACCACGTCTTTACCCGGCTTCAGCACGTCGCTCACCCAGTACGGCGTCCAGGTGTAGTAGATCACCGGTTTACCCTCTTTGAAGCGGGCAATGGTGTCGGCCATCATCGCTGAATAGTTGCCGTGGCTCACGTCGACCGTTTTCGCCAGATCGAAGGCTTTGTTCTGGTGATTAATCACCGCTTCACAGCCCCAGCCCGGCGAGCAGCCCATCATGTCGGCCTTGCCGTCACCGTTGGTGTCGAACAGTTTGGCGATCTTCGGATCTTTCAGCTGTTCAATGTTGGTGATATGGTACTTATCGGCGGTTTTCTTGTCGATCAGATAACCCTGCGCCGCGCCGGTCACGAAGGTGCCTTCGCGGTAGAATTTCTTGTCGCCACCGGCGGCGGCATACATATCGTCGTGCAGCGGCTGCCAGTTCACCGCGGTGAAGGTGGCGTCACCGGAAGCAATCGAAGTGTAGCCCACGTTGTAATCCACTTCGCTCGGCGTGTTGACCGTGTAGCCCAGCTTCTCCAGCGCGCGGCTGACGATCAGCGTCTGGAAGCTCTCTTCCGAAATGGTGCTCTGCACCGGCTGCACGGTAATGCCTTTGCCCGGCAGGTCAGCCGCGAAGGTGCTGGTGGAGACAAGGGTGGCAAACGCTGTGGCAAAAAGTACGTTATGTCGCATCGTTGTTCCTTATTTTGACTTCGTGAAAGGGCGGGTGAGTAACCCGACAGGGCCGGTGGTATACCAGCGACGGTTGCCGCGACTGCGTGAATCACGACCGACGGCCTGAGTCAGGCGGTCAAGAATAATGGCGAGGATCACGATGCCGACGCCGCCGACGGTGGCCAGCCCCATGTCGAGGCGGCCAATGCCGCGCAGCACCATCTGACCGAGACCACCAACGGCGATCATCGAGGCAATCACCACCATTGAGAGTGCCAGCATCAGCGTCTGGTTAACGCCCGCCATGATGGTTGGCATGGCCAGCGGGAGCTGAACCTTAAACAGCATCTGGCGCGGGCTGGCACCGAACGAGCGTGACGCTTCGATCAGGTCCGCAGGCACCTGGTTGATCCCGAGAATGGTCAGACGAATAATCGGCGGCAGGGCAAAGATAATAGTGACCACCACGCCCGGCACGTTGCCGATGCCGAACAGCATCACGATAGGCACCAGATAGACGAACGCCGGGGTGGTCTGCATTGCATCCAGCAGCGGACGGATAATCTTCGCTGCCCGCGGGCTGCGCGCCAGCCAGATCCCCATCGGCAGGCCGATGACAATGCAGAAGAGCAGGGCGGTCAGCACCAGTGCCAGGGTGATCATCGCCTGCGACCACGCGCCAATCGCGCCAATGGCAATCAGCGAAATCAGCGTGGCGACCCCCATCCCGGCGCTGCCAAACTGCCAGGCGATCAGAGAGAACAGGATAATGGCGACCGGCGCCGGCATGCCCAGCATCAACTGCTGGAAGCCGTTCAGGATGTAATCCACCGGGATGCGGATCCCCTGGAAAACCGGACGGAAGTGCGTGACCACCCAGTCGATCCCCTCCGTCACCCAGCTGTCCAGCGGGATCAGCGTTTTATGGAACGGATCCATGATGTTGAAGTGTTCTGGCGCAGGCGCGGGTGCGCTGTTCAGCCAGTCTGCCGCGCCGCCGTCGGCTGGGGCTGGCGTGGAACCCCACGCGTCGGCGGATTGCGCAGCGCTGTCCGCTGCTTCAGTGGTGCCCCACGGGTTTGATTGATCAGCCATTGTTTGCCCCCTCGCGATCTAAAGCCTGCAGCAGCATCCGTTTTGAGATGATGCCGACGTACTGTTGTTCCTCGCCCACGACCGGCACGGCGCACGGCGCCTGCCCTACGTGAGAGAGCAACTCGCTGAGCGGCGTTTCGGCGTCCACTGCAAGCGGAGCGTCAATTAACGCCGCATCGATTCCCCGGTTTTCGCCAAGCGCGGTTTTCAGGGAGTCGATGGAGACAACGCCAACAAATTTATTGCCGCGTTCAACCAGATAACCGTATTCACGGTCTTCGTCCTGCAGCAGCTTAAGCGCCGAGCGCGGGCCGAAACCTGGGGTTTTACGAATAATGCCGTTCGGCGTTCGACGGGCAATATCTTTGGCGCTAAAGACCTGGCTAATATCCACGCCGCGGAAGAAGGTGCGGACATAATCGTTCGCCGGATTATTGAGAATTTCATCCGGCGTGCCGACCTGCACCACTTCACCGTTTTGCATAATGGCAATACGGTCGCCAATACGCATGGCTTCATCCAGATCGTGGGAAATAAAGACAATGGTTCGCTGATGTTTAGCCTGTAATTTTACCAGCTCATCCTGCATCTCGGTGCGAATTAACGGATCGAGGGCGGAGAAGGCTTCATCCATTAATAAAATATCTGGATTAATGGCTAATGCGCGGGCTAATCCAACGCGCTGACGCATACCGCCGGAAAGTTCATCCGGGTACGCATGCGCATAATTTTCCAGCCCGACCTGACGCAATGCATCAAGGGCTTTTTCCTGACGTTCCTGAGCCGGCGTGCCGGCTAATTCCATGCCGAAGGCGGAATTATCCAGTACCGTCATGTGCGGCATTAGCGCGAATGACTGGAACACCATTGCGATCTTCTTTCTGCGCACCTCGCGAAGCTCAGCGTCTGATATTCTGGCGATATCCACGCCGTCAATCAGCACCTGCCCGCGGGTGGGTTCAATCAGGCGATTGAGAAGGCGAACCATAGTGGATTTACCCGAACCGGATAATCCCATGATGACAAAAATCTCGCCTTCTTCAATGGCCAGACTGGCGTCTTTAACGCCAAGCGATAGTCCGGTTTTTTCCAGAATTTGCTCTTTCGTAAGGCCTTTTTCAATATATTTGAATGCGCGCTGCGGATGCTCGCCAAATACTTTATAAAGATTTTTCACTTCTAATTTAATTGCCATGCAATAGAGAGTGTCCTGTTATTTGTTTATGTCGATATGATTACCATGGTAAATTGTTAACGGGCATAACCCTAACATACTGAGAATCTGAGACAACCCTGGGTTTGCTTATGACGTGAATTTTAAGGGAAGCGAAACGGCTGAATTTCCCATGAATAAAGGGCTGAGGGCGTTTTGAATTTTTCTCAATTTTTTGCTGCTGCATCGGGGAATTTCGCCTGGTTCGGAATGATTCAGGCGAATATGACTCGGAAATGACAGTGTAGTTGCTTTGTAAATATTAGAGAGGAAATTGTTGGGTTTATATTAAATTAACGAACGTTAACGTTCATTAAAAATCCCAGTCTTCATCCTCGGTTTCCACCGCTTTGCCCATCACGTACGATGAGCCCGACCCGGAGAAGAAATCGTGGTTTTCGTCGGCGTTGGGCGACAGCGCGGCCAGAATCGCCGGGTTCACCTCCGCCATCTCCGGTGGGAAAAGCGCCTCATAACCCAGGTTCATCAGCGCCTTGTTGGCGTTGTAGCAGAGGAAGGCCTTCACGTCGTCCTCCCAGCCGGTGCCGGCGTACAGTTCCTCGGTATAGCTCAGCTCGTTGTCGTACAGATCCATCAGCAAATCGAGCGCAAAGCCTTTAAGCTCCTCGCGCTTTGCCTCGCTGACTTTCTCCAGCCCTTTCTGATACTTATAGCCGATGTAATACCCGTGCACCGCTTCATCACGAATGATGAGCCGAATCAAATCGGCGGTGTTGGTGAGCTTGCCCCGGCTCGACCAGTACATGGGCAGCCAGAACCCGGAATAGAAGAGGAACGATTCCAGAAACACGCTGGCGATCTTCTTCTTCAGCGGCTCGTCGGCCCGATAATACGTCAGCACCAGCTCCGCTTTTCTCTGCAATGACTCGCTCGCTTCACTCCAGGCATAGGCCGCGTCCACGTCTTTGGTCTGGCACAAGGTGGAGAAAATCGAGCTGTAGGAGCGGGCGTGCACCGCCTCCATAAAGCTGATGTTCGACATCACCGCCTCTTCGTGCGGCGTCAGCGCGTCACTCATCAGAGCCGGTGCGCCGACGGTATTTTGAATGGTATCCAGCAGCGTCAGGCCGGTAAAAACGCGGATCGTCAGCTGCTGCTCGGCGTGGCTCAGCGTTTGCCAGGCCGGAATATCGTTGGAGAGCGGGACCTTTTCCGGCAGCCAGAAGTTGCTGGTCAGGCGGTTCCACACCTCCAGGTCTTTGTCGTCCTGGATTTTGTTCCAGTTAACGGCACTCACGCGTGACAGTTTCATCCTTTCTCCTTACAGCGCGCAGGACACGCAGCCTTCAATTTCGGTGCCTTCCAGCGCAAGCTGGCGCAGGCGAATGTAGTAGAGCGTTTTGATGCCTTTCTTCCAGGCGTAGATCTGCGCTCTGTTGATATCCCGCGTGGTGGCGGTATCCGGGAAGAACAGCGTCAGCGACAGCCCCTGATCCACGTGTTTTGTCGCCTCCGCGTAGGTATCGATGATTTTTTCCGGCCCGATCTCATACGCGTCCTGATAGAGCGCCAGGTTCTCATTGGTCATAAACGGGGCAGGGTAGTAAACGCGCCCGGTTTTGCCTTCTTTGCGAATTTCAATTTTCGATACGATCGGGTGAATGCTCGAGGTGGCGTGATTGATATAGGAGATCGAACCGGTTGGCGGCACCGCCTGCAGGTTCTGGTTGTAGATGCCGTAGCGCATCACGTCGTCACGCAGCTGCTGCCACATCTCACGCGTCGGGAGGGTAAACCCCGCGCGAGCAAACAGTTCGCGCACTTTTTCGGTTTTCGGCTGCCAGTCGCCTTCCAGATACTGGCTGAAATATTCCCCGCTGGCGTAGCGGGACTGCTCAAAGCCCGCGAAGCGCTGGTCGCGCTCGCGCGCCAGCATCATTGAGGTGTGCAGCGCGTGCCAGGTGACGGTGTAAAAATAGAGGTTGGTGAAGTCCAGTCCTTCCGGACTGCCGTAGGCGATGCCTTCCCTCGCCAGATAGCCGTGGAGGTTCATCTGCCCCAGCCCGATGGCGTGCGACGCGGCGTTGCCCGCTTCAATAGACGGCACGCTGCGGATGTGGCTCATGTCCGACACCGCCGTCAGCCCGCGAATGGCGGTTTCTATCGTGCGGCCAAAGTCGGGTGAATCCATGGTGTGGGCGATATTCAGCGACCCGAGGTTGCAGGAGATGTCTTTGCCGATCTCTGCGTAGTCCAGGTTTTCGTCGTAGGCTGACGCGCTATTGACCTGCAAAATCTCCGAGCACAGGTTGCTCATGTTGATGCGCCCGGCAATCGGGTTCGCGCGGTTCACCGTATCCTCAAACATGATGTACGGATAGCCGGACTCAAACTGAATTTCGGCAAGCGTCTGGAAGAAATCGCGGGCGTTGATGGTTTTTTTGCGAATGCGATCGTCGGCCACCAGTTCGTCGTAGAGCTCGCTGATGGCCACGTCGCCAAAGGCCTTGCCGTAAATTCGCTCGATGTCATACGGCGAGAAGAGCGCCATCTCGGCATTCTCTTTGGCGAGCTTAAAGGTGATATCCGGGATCACCACCCCCAGCGACAGGGTTTTGATACGGATTTTTTCGTCGGCGTTTTCGCGTTTGGTATCGAGAAAACGCAGAATGTCCGGATGGTGCGCGTGCAGGTAAACCGCGCCCGCGCCCTGGCGCGCGCCAAGCTGGTTGGCGTAGGAGAACGCATCTTCCAGCATCTTCATCACCGGGATCACGCCGGAGGACTGGTTTTCGATGCGCTTGATCGGCGCGCCCGCTTCACGCAGGTTAGAGAGCAGAAACGCCACGCCGCCGCCGCGTTTGGAAAGCTGCAGCGCCGAGTTCACCGCGCGGCCAATCGACTCCATATTGTCTTCGATGCGCAGCAGGAAGCAGGAGACCAGCTCACCGCGCTGGGCCTTGCCGCAGTTGAGGAAGGTTGGCGTGGCGGGCTGGAAGCGTCCGGAGAGGATCTCGTCGGTGAGCTGTTCCGCCAGCGCTTCATCGCCCTGCGCCAGGGTCAGCGCGACCATCACCACGCGGTCTTCAAAGCTTTCTAAGTAGCGTTTACCGTCGAAGGTCTTCAGGGTATAGCTGGTGTAGTATTTCCACGCGCCAAGGAACGTCTGGAAACGAAAGCCGCTGGCGTGGGCGCGTTCAAACAGCTTCACGACGAAGGCACGTTCGTAGCGGGTGAGGACGCGCGCGTCGTAGTAGCCCTCGTTAACCAGATAGTCGAGACGTTCATTCTGGCTTGCAAAAGTCTCGCTGTTGGGCCGCACGTGGGCGGCAAAAAAGGCGTCCACCGCCTCACGGTCTTTATTAAACTGAATGCGTCCCTCCCGGTCATAGAGGTTAAGCATGGCGTTTAATGCGTGGTAATCCGGCGTCGCCTGCATTATCCGTTCTGCGGTTGTCGTTGCCAAAATTCGTTCACTCCTTTACGCACGTTTTCGACGTCCTGCTGCGTCCCCATCAGCTCAAAGCGATAGAGATACGGCACGCCGCACTTTTGAGAGATGACATCTCCGGCGCGGCCAAAGGCATCGCCGAAATTGCGATTCCCCGCCGCAATGACGCCGCGGATCAGCTCCCGGTTATGGGGATCGTTCAGAAAGCGGATCACCTGGCGAGGCACAGCGCCCGCCGTACCGCCTCCGCCATAGCTGGGCACCACCAGAATGTAAGGTTCCTCTACCCGGATCCGCTCCCGCTCGTTAAGGGGAATGCGCACCGCAGGCAGCCCGACGCGCTCAATAAAGCGGAGCGTGTTTTCCGAGCTGCTGGAGAAGAACACCAGCCCACTCATGCCCGGGCGGCCTGCGCGGCGATGCGGTTGATCATGTCCGGGCGGAAGCCAGACCATCTGGTCTCCCCGGCCACCACCACCGGAAGCTGACGGAAACCCTGCGCGCGAAGGGTATCGGCGGCCTCGGGCTGCTGGTCAATATTCACCATCTCAAACGCCACGCCGCGGCTTTCCATTGCCCGTTTGGTCGCGTGGCACTGAACACAATCGTTACGAGTGTAAATAATAATGCTCATGATTCGTATTTCCATTTAAAATGAGAGAACGGCGCGAGTCATCGCGTCAGGTTGTGTGTGTCTTGCTAAAAGGAATACTAGATGTAGTTGTCTTAAGTTTCAACCATACAAGATATGGGAAATTTAGATTGATGTTGTCCCGATGATGAGCACAGCGGGGCAGGGCAGGCTATACGGGTTTTACAGGCGAGAAGGCAAAGAAAAGCCCCGGCAGCCACTGACCACCGGGGCAGATAACGGTGCGTGAGCAGGTTATTTACGCAGGCTAAGCAGAGCGCCCACAAAGATACCGACGGCCGCTACCGTGCCGAGCGTACAGAGCGGTTTCTCGCGCACGAAGGTCGTTGCGCAGCTGACCGCATCGCAGGCAGCCTGTGTCGTACGCGTGCGGCCGTTTAAGCGTGCGCGGGTTTCACGGAGCAGAGACTGAGCCTTACGTTTTGCGGCATCCGCTTCGTCCTTCGCGTCACTTCCCCAGGACTTCAGCACCTCTTCGAGCGTGTCCGCTAATTGGCTGACATCATTACGAATATCCTGAGCGTCGTCATTAATATCGTTTCGGTTCGGTCTGTTAAACATACGATCCTCCGTAATTTTGTGTTCCCGTTCAGTTTAGTTCAGAAATTTAATATCTGAAGCGCATCACGCGTTATCCGGCAGTTTATGGATTATTCTGAAAGCCCTGCTAATGCTGAATACTGTAAGGTTGCCGGGCAGGAAAAGATAACGAGGAAAAGATATGTATTTACGACCTGATGAGGTGGCGCGCGTTCTTGAAAAAGAGGGATTCACCATGGATGAGGTGACACCAAAAGCGTATGGATATCGCCGCGGCGATAATTATGTTTACGTTAATCGTGAAGCAAGAATGGGACGTACCGCTCTCATTATTCACCCGACGCTGAAAGACAGAAGTCTGTCATTTGCTGAGCCTGCCTCGGATATTAAAACCTGCGATCACTATCAGCAATTTCCGCTCTATTTGGGCGGTGAACGGCATGAGCATTATGGTATTCCGCATGGCTTCAGTTCACGCATGGCGCTGGAGCGGTTTTTGAAGGGACTGTTTGGCGACGTACAGTAAATTTGCGACTGGCGTGCGCCAGTCGCTTCACATCACGCTTTTGCCTGACTGTACTGGCTGACCTTAAACAGGCGGCGGCAGTAGTCGAGGAAATAGCCGTATACCGCACCCATCAGCATTGAAATCACAATATTCGAACTGACCGCCGCAGCGATCTGGTGCCAGTCTGCACCCACTGTCAGCAGAATGGCCACGTAAACCGGCGACTGGAACGTCACATAGGCCAGAACGTCCGCCAGGTTTTTCACCCAGCCTGCGGGGCTGATACGACGCGCAAAACGCATGACGGCATCGCGGTATAAGCCGTAAGGCCATGCAATAATTATATTGACCGGGATCGCCACCAGACGAGAAGAAAGTGACTGCTCGAAGGACATTCCGGAGAGGAATATTTCGATCAGCATGTTCACAACGGAACAGTAGACAACCATCGCGAAAGTATCCGCCACGGCATGGCGAAGGCGTGATTGCGGTGAGAACATGTCTGAACTCCTTGAGAAGAACACAAAAGAAACGATTTTCCTGAAGCGATTAGTGCTTTAGGTTGGTTTGTTTGACGTGTATAGAGTATATCTCTGTGTTTGAACTAACAACTAGTGATTAATTTTTATTTAATCGCCTTTTGTCCACAAAATTCTCTAAAAGTGATTGTTTTTTCACCGGTTCGTTATAATCTGTCTCGATTGGCTGTTTTTTCAGTTAAATCAGATGGTTGGTGTTTATGGCGCCAGGGGGAGAATCGTTCCTCTTGTGTGAGGCGTAGAATGCTGAAATTTTGATTAAAGTTGACCATTTATATTGATGCGATGATTGAATCCATGCGTATCCCGCAGGCGTTATAAGATAATATTCGCAGTGATATTTAAACATATTTACGCTACTGGCAGGGCGGCCCCACGGGTAGATATTTCAGCGGAAATGAATTATTCTGTCGACGATTTATCTATTTACCCTAAAGAGAAGGTTTTCAAATAATATGTCTTTGACGTTACAGAATCTTAATAATATCCGAACTCTGCGCGCCATGGCGCGTGAATTATCCCTGGACGTTCTTGAGGAAACGCTGGAAAAGGTCAGGGTCGTTACTGAAGAGAAACGGAGTGAGCTGGCGGAATTAGAGCAGCAGCGTGCTGAACAGCAGGAAAAAATTAATGCCCTGCTGGAACTGATGAAAGCCGATGGTATTTCACCGACTGACCTTCTGGGCTCTGAAAGGGCACTGACGGGTAATCCAGCGAAAAAGCGCAAGCCGCGTGAAGCAAAATATCGTTTTATTGACCAGAACGGTGAAGAGAAAACGTGGACCGGCCAGGGCCGCACGCCGAAGCCTATTGCCAACGCGCTGGCAAACGGTAAATCGCTGGATGATTTTCTGATCTGACAGGTGAGCCGGGCGGTACACGCCGCCCGGCTGGCTGTTCAGCAGACGCCGAAATCGCCTTCTTCGGTATACGGCGCCACATCGGCAGCTTTCAGAGTATATTTCTCGCCTTGCTCATTGCTGGCCTGAACCGCCACAATGCTGTCACCGTTCACTTCGAGCACTTTCAGTTTCGGGCCGCCTTTACGCGGTTGCACATAATCACCGACAGAAAACATATTACCTCCTCATCGTTTTAGCGATCTTCACCTTAGCCCACGCATGACGCCGGGTACAGCGTATTTCACCGATTACTGCTTATGAGGTACGCCGGTTCCAGGGCATTACCCTGAGCAGTCGCGCCATACCGCAAAAGCCCGTCACACCGGCGAACACCAGCCCGGCTCCGACAAAACCGCTGAGCAGGAAAAAAGCGCCGGAGACGCTATAGCCCAGCACCACGCCGCAGAGAATGAGCAGCCCGGCAGCAATTTGCACCTGACGCATCAGCGGCAGCGGCTGGGATTTGTCTTCGACGGTAGGCAGCCCGGCCTGCTTCCAGCCCTGAATGCCCCCTTCGACCACAAATGCCTGAGCGGGCGCGGCGGCCTGCGCAAGGCGGTCGGCATTGCCTGAGGTGCGGGCACCAGACTGGCAGTGAAAAATCACCGTATCCCTCGCCTGAGCGTTAAGACCGCCGGGTAAGGTATCCAGCGGCACGGACTGCGCGGCGGGAATATGCTCGCGGGCGTACTCGTCGGCATCACGAATATCAATCAGTTTTGCGCCTTCAGCGATGCGGGCGCTGGCCTCGCGCGGTGAAATAAGGGGAAGTGACATGGCGGCTCCTTACGGGCAATAAAGGGTTTTTAGGGTGCTGATGAGCTGATGCACCGCATCGTTTTTAATGAAATAGAGAATGCGCTGCGCGTCGCGGGTGCTGTCGATAAGACCTTCCTCACGCATGCGCGCCAGATGCTGCGACGTGGCGGAAGGACTTAGCCCCGTCGCGCGGGCCAGTTCCCCCGCGCTGGTGCCGGGGGCGCCGCACAGGGTGCAGAGGATCAGCAGCCGACGCGGGTTGCTCATCGCTTTTAAAAGGTTTGCGGCCTGCTCTGCGCTGGCCTGAAGCTGTTCGAGTTCGGTCATGATAGTTTAGTATTTGCTTAATTAAGATAATGCTAAAGTAATTGTGCGTATTACGCCAGCGTCAAAAGCGTAAAAGAGGGTAAACGCAGGGGAGAGAACTGGCGCAGACAGGTAAACTGGCTATGCTTAGAGATAGTTCTCTTTATTATTTTCAATGGATTAGCTTGCACGGAGTTTTGATATGGGTTTTTGGCGTATTGTTTTTACCATCCTGTTGCCGCCGCTGGGCGTGCTGTTGGGCAAAGGTTTCGGCTGGGCGTTTATTATCAACATTATTCTGACGCTGCTGGGTTACATCCCGGGTCTTATCCATGCCTTTTGGGTTCAGAGTAAGAACTAAGCACGCCAGAGTAAGTCGCTGTAGATCCCGGTCAGCACGCCCTGGGAGCCAAACTGCTGTTTGATCCAGCGCGTGACCTGGCCGGTCGCGGCATGCTGCGTGGCGAGCAGCATGCGCGAGTCCTGACGCGGGTTATTGATACGCCGCGTCACCAGTAGCCCGTCTTCCACCGCTTCCCGCGCCATATACTCCGGTAAAAAACCTATCCCTTCGCCCAGGATCTGACACTGGCATTTGGTATTAAAGTCCGGCACCAGAATGGCTTCCTGTCCGTGCAGCAGCCAGCCGACCTTCTTGTTAATGGTGTGCGCAGTATCTTCCACCATGATGTTGGGGTACAGGCGCAGCTGGCTTTCCGCTATCGGTTCCGGGACGAAGGCCAGCGGGTGTTCCGGCGCGATGGCAAAGACCCAGCGGATGGCGCCGATCTCGGTGTAGTCAATCCCGCCGCCGTCGAGCAGCGTGTCCGGTGCGCCGATGGCGATATTGGCCTGGTTGTTGATGATGGAGTCCCACACGCCGTTATAGACCTCCGTGGTGACGGTGATCTGGCAGGTGGGAAACTGCTTTTTCAGCACCTGCAGAAGCCGCGCGGTATGGCGCGGCGTATACAACAGCTGGTTAATACAGATGCGCACCCGCGCCTCGATGCCCTGTGAGATGGTATCAATCCCGCGCTTGATGGCGTGAAAGTCGTTAAGCAGGTCGGTGGCCTTACGGTAAAAGTAAAAGCCGGACTCGGTCAGCTCAATGCTGCGCGTGTTACGCACAAACAGCACGACGTCCAACCCGGTCTCCATGCGCTTAATGGTGTAGCTGATGGCGGACGTGGTGACGCCCAGCTCGGCGGCGGCTTTGCTGAAGCTGCCGAAGCGTGCGGCGGTAGTAAAGGCCAGCAGGTTCTCTTCGGTAAAGATGGAATTCATATCTCACTCCCTTCAGCCATCAGTTTTGAACATATTTTAACAGCGTTGTTACAACGCATTTGAAGCCGATCACAGTTCTGGATCTTTGCTTAAAGCCCTGGTGCGTAAGGCTTCATCAGGCATAAGCATAATGCAGTCTCGAGCGCTAAAAAGCGGATAAACATAAGAAAAAGGTTGCACAGACGCACGTTTTGACCGGTTTGTTGAATTTAACTCAACAATGAATTGACTGTCGATGAATCATTTTTAAGCGGATTCTTTTATGACCAGGCTGTTGCTATTCTCAGGTCAACAGAAATAAAAACATCAGGAGTCTGAATATGTCTGCAACTGAACTCGTTACTGAATTTCTGCTGGCGGCAGAGGAGGGCAATAGCGATGCGCTAAAAGCTTGTCTGGAGAAAGGCGTGGATATTAACGCCACCAACCGCCAGAAAAGAACCGCCGTTATTATTGCCAGCCTGAAAAAACATTATGCCTGCGTAGAGTTATTAATTGCCGCCGGAGCGGATATTGATAAACAGGACCAAACCTGCTTTAACCCTTTCCTCATTAGCTGCCTGACGAATGATTTAACTCTCCTGCGGCTGGTATTGCCCGCGAACCCGGATCTCGACCGCCTGACGCGCTTTGGCGGCGTGGGCATTACGCCAGCCAGTGAAAAAGGGCACGTGGAGATCGTACGCGAGCTGCTGGAAAAAACCGATATCAACGTCAACCACACCAACTTTGTTGGCTGGACGCCGCTGCTGGAAGCCATCGTCCTAAACGACGGCGGCGCAAAGCAGCAGGCGATCGTGAAGCTGCTGCTGGATCACGGCGCGAACCCGCACATGACCGACAAATACGGCAAAACCCCGCTCGAGCTGGCACGGGAGAAAGGCTTCACTGAGATTGCCGACCTGCTGCTGGCGGCGGGCGCGTAAAGCAATCGGCCAGCCATTTCCGGCTGGCCGTTAATTCAAAAGTATTTTTACCGACGTGCATTTTGCACGACGGCGGCCCCCTTTTATCCGTATTCAGGAGAAAACAATGCCAACCAAAATCGTTATAAAAAAGAATACGTATTTTGATTCGGTGTCATTAATGTCCGTTTCCACCAAAGCCAATAAATTGCCGGGCGTCGACCAGGCGTTTGTGGCCATGGCGACGGAGATGAATAAAGGCGTATTAAAAAACCTCGGGCTATTAACGCCGGAATTAGCGGAAGCCAAAAACGGCGACCTGATGATCGTGATTAAAGGCGACGCGGCGAATGATGAAACGCTGGCCGCTATTGAAGCGCTGTTCACGCGTAAAGAGAGCGCAGGTTCCCATGAAGCTCGCTACGCGACGATTGCCAGTGCCAAAACCCATCGCCCGGACAGCAACCTTGCGGTGATTTCCGTCAACGGCACCTTCGCCGCCCGCGAGGCGCGTCAGGCGCTGGAAAACGATCTCAACGTAATGCTCTTCTCCGATAACGTGTCGCTCAACGACGAGCTGGCGCTGAAGCAGCTGGCGCACCAGAAAGGGCTGCTGATGATGGGGCCGGACTGTGGCACCGCCATCATCAACGGCGCGGGGCTGTGCTTTGCTAACGCGGTGCGCCGCGGCTCGATTGGCATCGTCGGCGCATCCGGCACCGGCAGCCAGGAGTTGAGCGTGCGCATTCACGAATTCGGCGGCGGCGTATCGCAGCTGATTGGCACCGGCGGGCGCGATCTCAGCGAGAAAATTGGCGGTCTGATGATGCTCGACGCCATCGACATGCTCGAAGCCGACGAGGGCACAGAGGTGATTGCGCTGATCTCCAAACCAGCGGCGCCTGCCGTGGCAGAAAAGGTTCTGGCCCGCGCCAGAGCCTGCCGCAAGCCGGTGGTTGTTTGCTTCCTCGGGCGCAGCGAACCGCCCGCCGATGAGGGCGGCCTGCAGTTTGCGCGCGGCACCAAAGAGGCAGCCCTGAAGGCGGTCCTGCTCACCGGCATCAAAAAAGAGTCCCTTGATCTG
>NZ_QPFW01000156.1:0-14040 GCF_008122455.1 Enterobacter sp. C6 | reverse complement strand
TTTCAGGATTTTTTCTCTTCAACCGACCGGGTTGTTTGTGAAGTGATTCACATCCGCCGTGTCGATGGAGGCGCATTATAGGGAGTTCCCGAACGACCGCAACCGAAAAGTTGAAAAAAAATTACTGACTGCTGCATTCCCCAGCAAAACCCCGCCTTATACCCTTTTATACACAAAGTTATCCACAATCATGAGCGGATCGCGATGCGATCCTACGAATTGAGCGGGAAGATCAACTATACTAGCGGCAAATACTCTCCTCTGTGCAGGCCCATCCTCATGACCACACAACGCCTCGCCCGTGACTGGCGTCTCCCTACAGCAGGAGTGATGCTGCTGGCGATCCTCTTTGCCGGTTTTACCCTGCATGCGCACTGGAACGCTTTTATCCAGTGGTGTCTCGCCACACAAATTACGCTGCACCGTTATCTGGTGATGTATCTGCTGCAGCTTAATAACCACCAGTACAGCGGCGGATTATGGCTGTTAACGGGAGCTTTCCTTTATGGCGTTCTCCACGCCATTGGCCCCGGGCATGGAAAATTCATTGTGACGACCTACCTGACTACAAATAAGGAAAGCGAGCTGGCCGCCCGGGTCGTCCCCTTCCTGGGTAGCCTGATGCAGGGCGTGAGCGCCATTCTGTTTGTCTTTATTCTGGCGGTGGGGTTTAACCTCGCCTCAGGGGATATCAGTACCAGCCGCTGGTACGTGGAGAAGATAAGCGCAGTGCTTATTGGCGCATTTGGCGCGTTTGTTATTTACCAGGCGCTGAAGAGCCTGCGTCCACACAGGTTAACGATCTCAGCTATCAAACCGCTTCATCAGCACGATGAGCACTGTGGCTGCGGTCATCATGGCGTGGGGGCAAACCTGACACAAAGCGACTGGAAAACACGCCTGGGTGTCATTCTGGCAATTGGCGCACGCCCGTGCAGCGGGGCGATCATGATTCTGATGTTTTCGAACGCGCTGGGCATTGTCACCTGGGGGGTGGCCGCAGTCATGACCATGTCTTTGGGAACCGCGCTTTCTATCGTGGGGCTTTCACTGGCAGTACGCTACGCCCGCGAGCGCACGGTGAGCTGGTTCGGAGAAAGCACCTCATTAAGATGGCTCGTACCGGCAGTCAAAATAGCCGGAGGGATAGTCCTGATCCTGTTCGCGACGGTGCTGTTCCTGACGGTGATCCCCATCAGTGCCAATGGCGACTACATCGCCGCCGGATGCTAATAAAAAAACCCGCCGTTGGCGGGTTTTTTTATTACTCGTTGATGCGTGGATGCTGGTCCACCAGTCGGGAGCGTTTTTTCTGCAGCTCTTCAATCTCTGCGTCAATATCCTCAATCTTCTGCTCTACGTTATCGTAGTGCTCCCGCAGGATCTCTTTCGCTTCCTGAATATCCGATGCCGCAGGCGTGGCGCCTTTCAGAGGACGATTCGCCGTCTCCTTCATGGTAATACCGGTAATCAAACCAATCACCGCGATCACCATCAGGTAATAAGCCGGCATCATCAGGTTCTGCGTGCTCTCCACCAGCGAGGCGGCAAGCGTTGGGGTCAGACCGGCAATCAGCACCGAGATGTTAAAGGCCGCGGCCAGCGCGCTGTAGCGAATGTGGGTCGGGAACATCGCGGGCAGCGTTGAGGCCATCACCCCGATAAAGCAGTTAAGGATCACCGCCAGCATCAGCAGACCGGCAAAAATTAGCCCCAGCACATCGCTGTTAATCAGAATAAATGCCGGGATTGCCAGCGCAAACAGCGCAACGCTTCCCAGAATAATGAACGGTCGACGGCCAAAACGGTCACTCAACAGGCCCATAATCGGCTGCACAAACAGCATACCGACCATGATGGCGATAATAATCAAGACACCGTGATCTTCCGAGTAGTGCAGGTTATGCGACAGATAGCTCGGCATGTAGGTCAGCAGCATGTAGTAGGTCACGTTGGTCGAAATCACCAGACCAATACAGGTCAGCAGGCTGCGCCAGTGCTTAGTGGCAATCTCTTTGAACGACACCTTCGGACCATCCTGCAGCCCTTCGCGGTCACCCTGTTCCAGCTTATCGACGTGCTGCTGGAACGCGGGCGTTTCTTCAAGCGCATGACGCAGGTAGAGACCAATGATCCCCAGCGGCAATGCCAGGAAGAACGGGATACGCCAGCCCCAGTCGAGGAAGTTCGCTTCCCCCACTACGGTTGAAATCAGCACCACCACGCCCGCGCCCAGAACAAACCCGGCAATCGAGCCGAAGTCCAGCCAGCTTCCCATAAACCCGCGCTTACGGTCCGGAGAGTACTCGGCAACAAAGATCGAGGCGCCGGTGTATTCACCACCCACGGAGAAGCCCTGAGCCATCTTACAAATCAGCAGCAGAATCGGTGCCCAAATGCCGATGGTGGCGTAAGACGGGATAAGGCCGATACAGAATGTACTGATCGACATAATGACGATGGTGATGGCAAGGATTTTCTGACGGCCATATTTATCGCCGAGCATACCGAAGAACAGTCCACCCAGCGGGCGAATCAGGAAGGGAACGGAGAACGTACCCAGTGCGGCAATCATCTGAAGGCTGGGATCGGCCCCGGGGAAAAACACTTTACCTAACGCATAGGCCACAAAGCCGTAGACACCAAAATCGAACCATTCCATCGCATTACCGAGCGAGGCTGCGGTAATGGCTTTACGCAGCTTTGCGTCATCAATAATGGTGACGTCGCGAAGCGTGATGGGTTTAATCTTTTTCCTTCTTAGCATAGCTATCCTCGTTGACTCGGCCCTGTCTGTTTCACAGTCCAGTTTGCGTTCTGTGAACCATGGGATCCGCTCCATGCGAATCGCCTTATTCAAGCGTAGCAGGTTTACTTACATTGACGTTTTACGCCGATACAACCGAACCTGTTGACGCCTGCCTGGGCAGTTAATGACCTTTTTACCCTACCAGCGTTTATATTTGTGATCAACTTCACACATATTTTCGCGTCCGGTCAACCCAGTCAAATTTTTGTCAAGGAGTGCCAATAAGCACTTCCTTAACCTACCTAAAGAGCATCCTCACGCACGTCATTATTTCTTTCGTAACAGAAAAACAAACCACGTTAATTCACATCAAATTTACATAAATTTCCATCAACAGGAACCGGACTCAGGTTTTACATTGAATATGTGACAAAGATAACTAAAACGATGTTTTATTTTCATTGAATCGATATTCCAATGATCGCATGATAAATCTGAATTCAGCGTTTTATGTTTTACAGAATGAGGTTAATCGAGAGCACACATTTAATTATGCGTGCAGGATTATCGAAAAAACACCGCAAGCGACAAGAGCAATTAATTGAATTTATTGACTAATTTTTAACACCTGTCACCCGTCCTGCGGGCTCCGATGTGAGGTTTGTCCATGAAGATTAAAGCCACGATAGAACGCATACCCGGCGGTATGATGCTGGTTCCGCTGGTACTGGGCGCCATCCTGAATACCCTTGCCCCTGATACCGGGGCTTATTTTGGCGGTTTCACAAAAGGCATGATAACGGGCACGGTTCCGATTCTTGCTGTCTGGTTTTTTTGTATCGGCGCATCCATTAATTTGCGGGCAACAGGTACTGTAATACGGAAATCCGGCACGCTGGTGATAACCAAAATAGCCGTAGCCTGGGCGGTAGCAATGATATGCGCGATGTTCATCCCGGAGACTGGAATTCAAACCGGGTTCTTCGCGGGATTATCGGTTCTGGCGATTGTCTCAGCAATGGATATGACTAACGGTGGGTTGTACGCCAGCCTGATGAACCAGTACGGGACGAAAGAAGAGTCCGGCGCATTTGTGTTGATGTCTCTTGAGTCTGGCCCGCTGATGACGATGCTGATCCTGGGGTCTGCTGGCCTGGCCTCTTTTGAACCCCACCACTTTGTCGGCGCGATCCTGCCCTTCCTGATCGGCTTTGCCCTTGGCAATCTCGATCACGATCTGCGTGATTTCTTCAGCAAAGCCACGCCGGTGCTGATCCCGTTCTTCGGCTTCGCACTGGGGAACACCATTAATCTGAAGGTTATCCTCGATACCGGCCTGCTGGGTATTGTGCTGGGGGTCGCCGTGATCGTCATTACCGGTATTCCGCTGATCATTGCCGACCGCGTGATCGGAGGAGGAAACGGCACGGCCGGCGTCGCCGCCTCTTCAGCCGCAGGGGCTGCCGTCGCAAACCCGGTGATTATTGCCCAGATTAACCCGGCCTTTGAACCGGTGGCCGCTTCAGCGACGGCGCTGGTTGCCGCCAGCGTCATTGTCACCGCGATTCTGGTGCCAATCATCACGGCGCTGTATGCGAAACGCTACGGGAATATGCAAGAGGCCCAGCCTGAACCGAAACCAATAGAAATGAATCATTAACACACCGCACCAAACCATCCCCTCTCCCCTGCGGGGAGAGGGTTAGGGTGAGGGGGAAGGAATCATCCAAAAATCTCTTCCACCATCCCGTCAACCAGCCGTTTTGCCGAACAGAGCCTCGGCATACCCAGCGCGACGGTCTGCCAGTTTTGCGTGACTGACCAGCTCACCGGATGTTGATCCGCCTGACACCAGTCCCCCAGCCACCCCAGCATGTCTTTATGATCGATTAAACCCGGAGAGGCCGGCGTTGTCAGCCACTGGTGATAGAAATGGCGGGTCGTGGGTGACGCATTAATGCCCTGCGCCAGATAGTTAGCCGCCATGCTGCGCAGGTTATCCTTAAGCATTGCCGCCACATCTTCATTCGCGAGGCGGCATGCATCACCAAATGCCCCCCAGCGCAGCTCTTCCAGGACAATAAAACAGCGCCCGGCCAGCGACCAGCCATCATAGTGCCCGGCCCGCCAGCGGGTAAAAATCTGCTCACTGTGCTCGCCCGCCTGCACCGTGAGCCCGCGCTGGGTCAGCGCCTTTTCTTTATATGCTGCGCGTTGGGTAAAATGAGAAGCGAGTTCACCGTATTGCTGCATCAGCCCAGGGGATTGCGGGGCGCGCGGGTGAGTCTGCTGGCGCAAAGCAATCAGCTTCTCAGCCATCAGCGTCAGCGCGAGATGACCCGGATCAAGCATGCCGGCCAGTTTTTCCGCCAGCCCCAGGCGCAGCCCCGCATTTTCATTGAGCATCCCCGCCATCGCCCAGGGGCGTAGCCGGGTATGCGTCATGATTTCCTGCGTCAAACGCTCACGAAACTGAAGCTGCTGTGGTCCCAGGTGAGGATGACGCGCCGCGTCTCCCCCCTGCACCAGATCGACCATAAATTTTGGATTAATACACTCCAGCGTTCGCCCGGGGCCGTCCAGTAGTGGTGTTGTCATGGTTGCTCTGCCGCGAATAGAGTTTGAATATCATCGCGTAACAGTCGGGTATCTTCCTGTATCCACGTCGCAGTAGTGATACTTTGCTTCAACAACTGGC
This sequence comes from Enterobacter sp. C6, assembly GCF_008122455.1. NCBI lineage: Bacteria > Pseudomonadati > Pseudomonadota > Gammaproteobacteria > Enterobacterales > Enterobacteriaceae > Enterobacter > Enterobacter sp. C6. The sequence goes on along the minus strand of NZ_QPFW01000156.1, from coordinate 8,593 downwards.
AGAGCGCTCGGGTTGAATGCTCATTCTGTTGACGCACTGCGAGGCTATCACGCAAGCTTTCCTGTAACCCGGTCAGGCACAACGAAAATTCTGCAAAGAACGTTGCCATTCCTGCCGTAACAGAGACATCGACCTGCGCGGACAAAGCTTTACGTATTTGTTCACAAAACTGCTCAATATGTTGCTTAAATTTGTCATGTAGCTGCGCAATGTCGATAACATAGCGCGTGCGCGTTTCCACATACTCATCCCAGCCCCAGCCCGGATTATTGAGCCAGCGAGAGACCGTTTCCCGCATGCTGCTCCCGCCTGATGGCGGGTCTGCCTGACTGTCATCCTGCGCAATCGCATCGTTAAACAGCGCCCGCGTATTGAAGTTAAGCTGGCTCGCCTGAAACGCCGGGAAACTGATTCGCGCCCGAAAACCCGCATGGCTCAGATGCTCTTTAATACGTGCTTCGATAGGGCGCATGGCTTCGTTCAGGGAACGCGCCAGCGTAGACTCAAGCTGGTCGAAGCGTAACGCCAGTTCCCGGCAAATCTTCGTCTGCGCATCCAGCATCACCAGCTCGCAGGAGGAGCGGATTTTATTCAGCGCGATCTGCGCCTGCCCTTCATCGTCCAGAACCAGCTGCTTCAGCTCGTGCGGCTCGCCACCGTGAGGGTTCTGCCGAGCGATGCCTGCCAAATCAAGAATATGCCGAGCGCTGAACACCTCGCCAATCGCCTGGTTAAGCGCGATTTTTTGGGCCCCCATAAAGTCCGCAGTGGCGTTCAGCGCCTCCTCAACTTCATGTTTCACCTCATCGCTCACGACGCACTGGCGCGTCTGAAGAAGCGCCGTGTCCTCTTCCAAACGTGCAATATTCAATTCCAGCGCCTCAAAGGCAACCGTCAGACCCTGATAGCGGAAGTCGAGGTACTCCCGGGCATTTTGTGCGTAATTAAGGAGCTTATGCGAAGCCGAACGCAGCGCGTATAGCGAGGCATTGGCATAGGCGGCGTAAATCAATTTGCGTATGGGTTGTTCAAACAGCGAATCTTCCCAGAGCAAATCGGCAGAATGACGAATATGATCGATATCGTCCAGGTCCGCCGTGCGCCAGCGACGTCCAAGCGCAGCCTCGGCAAAATCCTGCACCCAGGGCTGCTCCTGATGATCCGGCAGCTGTCCGTGGGTATTCATCTCGTAGCGCGCGCGGTTCGCCAGATATGCCCACATGGATGAAACGGGGTAGATCTGGCCAGGTGAAATATTGCCCTTCATTAAGGTACCGGAGATCATCGCCCGGACCTGCTCTTCATCGTCGCTATTGCGATCTTTCTGATCGAATTTATTGACCAGCGCATATAACGGCACTGATTTTCCCGCCGCGGAAATGGCCTGGCGAACTTCTTCATCAGAGATGGATTTAAGCTGGGTATAATCCATCACGGCCAGCACCGCCGACGCACGGGACAATTGCTCGTTGAGCATTTTTTGCAGATGTGGCTGTCCGGCCTCATTCGGTCCGGGCGTATCGAGCAGCGTCAGCTGTCCGAGATGAGCATCCAGACCCGCAAGATGCACGAACTCCACTTCAATGACCGGAATATGTTCGATAGCCGCATATTCAGAGAACGGAAACGCCACACCTAACGCCTGGGAAAGTCTCACCAGGTCGTTGAGGCTTTTCAGACAATGAAATATCGGCTGCGCGCCAAGGTGATGCTTCTCAAAAGCTTCTCCTTTTTCAATGCGCTCCAGCAGCGTATTCATGTCTTTATCAATTTCAAGATGCTGGGCCAGCTTCCCCCGATCGTAATCGCATAGCTTTTTCTGGAGCAGTTGAATCAATTCATCAATCGGCGAGGCATGTGAAAAATGCAGCACCGGGTCCTTCTGACCCGGCGTGTGCCGAATCAGGGTGGGAAGCGCCGTCATCGGACGATTGCGGTTCGGCAACACTTCGGTCCCTACAATCGCATTAATGGTGGTCGATTTCCCCGCTTTCATGGTGCCAACAATAGCCAGAACCATTTCCAGCCGGGTTATTTTCCGTAATTCATTATTCAGCATCGCCTGCTGTGCATCGACGCCGCGCGCGCTAAAATGCAAAGGTAAAACGTTGTTCTTTTCACCCGTAATGGCAGCCGCTGTGCTCTCCAGCATCGCAGCCGGCATTGATTTCAACGTATCAAGATTTTGCAGGGCGAGCTGTAACAAACGCTCGGCTTCCTGGCTTAATTCAAAAATGGTCTGTGTGTGCATGATAAAAGACTTTCCTTAACGCAAATTTATTACTTTTATTAAGCCACTGGTATTAATTATGTTGTTCAGGCTTATATGATCACGTGTGGAAAACATGTTCGCCGAAATATAACTAATTGATGATAATCAGAAATAATTCGCTATCCTTGCATGGCGTGTAAAGCTCTCCTCCTGGCCTGACAGCCAAAAGAAAAAAGCGTAGCCCAATTTTAAGAAACTTCAGGATATATCATCATTATTTACCCATCTAAAAAGAGAGGTAATACGCCCCTGCCAAAAGATATGTATGGCAGCGAGGTCAGGAGATAAATAACGATGTGTTGCTTCACCTTATCCGAAATGGAGGGGCGTAGCAATTTGCTGCAATAAAATATTCGATATATTTAGCATCAATTTTTTCCCACCGTGCTAATGACGTAAGCATCGCTTAACTGACTGACAGGAAGTGTCACTCCCGATACGCTTTTTGCATCTTTTTTAATTCACAATATCACCGACAACCGTGTGGATTTGCGCTATACTTGCCGCCTTTTTCGGCACGCTGCCGTCATTTAGCTGGCACTTCCAGCGCGTTTACACTTTTTGAGGATACCGATATGTCACTCCCACACTGCCCGAAATGCAATTCTGAATACACCTATGAAGATAATGGCATGTTCATCTGCCCGGAATGCGCTCACGAATGGAATGATGCCGAACCATCACACGATGCTGATGCACTTGTCGTAAAAGATGCGAACGGCAATCTGCTGGCGGACGGCGACAGCGTAACCGTGATTAAAGACCTGAAAGTAAAAGGCAGTTCTTCCATGCTGAAGATTGGCACCAAAGTGAAGAATATCCGTCTGGTGGAAGGCGATCATAATATCGACTGCAAAATTGACGGCTTCGGTCCGATGAAACTGAAATCAGAGTTCGTGAAAAAGAACTGATTTACCCGCCCGGTGGCGCTTCGCTTACCGGGCTTTCGGGAACTACACTTAATGGGCTTTTCTTACGTGAGGTAAAGATTATGCCGTTAAGTCCCTACATCTCTTTCGCCGGCAACTGCGCAGAGGCCACCGCCTTCTACCAGCAAGCCGTCGGCGCAGAGCCTCTCTATAAAATCACCTTCGGCGAAATGCCAAAAAGCGATAACAGCGAGGAAGGCTGTCCGTCCGGTATGAAATTTCCGGATTCCGCTATCGCTCACTCCAACGTCCGCATTGCAGGCAGCGATATCATGATGAGCGACGGGATGCCGCCGGGCAGCAACGCTCAGTACGCGGGTTTCACGCTGGTACTCGATACCCAGGACGTCAATGAAGGCAAGCGCTGGTTCGACAACCTCGCCGCGGGCGGGAATATCGAAATGGCCTGGCAGGAAACCTTCTGGGCACACGGTTTCGGTAAAGTCACCGATAAATACGGCGTGCCGTGGATGATTAACGTCGTTAAACAGCAGCACTAATTTTCGGGCGGGGGCGTTCTGCCTCCGCCTGTCATCAAACTCCGCTCAACTCTTCAAACTCCCGCAACCCAGACTTAACCCAAATGTCACATTGATGCGCCAGCATGAGGCCACATTTATCATGAGGCCCAGCACATGCAAACTGTCATCCGCGTCGAGAAACTGAGCAAGACCTTCAATCACAATAAGGCTCTGCATGCCGTTGATCTGACCGTCCAGCAGGGCGACATGGTGGCGCTTCTCGGGCCATCTGGTTCAGGTAAATCCACCCTTCTGCGTCATTTAAGCGGCCTTATCATCTGCGATAAAACGCCGGAAAGCCACGTCGAGCTGCTGGGCAATACCGTGCAGCGCGCGGGGCGTCTCGCCAGCGATATCCGTAAGAGCCGCGCCCAGACGGGCTACATCTTCCAGCAGTTCAACCTGGTAAACCGCCTGACGGTGCTGGAGAACGTGCTGATTGGCGCGCTTGGCAGCACCCCGTTCTGGCGCACCTGCCTGCGCTGGTTCTCCCCTTCCCAAAAGCAGGAAGCCTTACAGGCGCTGACCCGCGTCGGCATGGCGCATTTCGCCCACCAGCGCGTTTCCACCCTGTCCGGTGGACAGCAGCAGCGCGTCGCCATCGCCCGCGCCCTGATGCAGAAAGCGCAAATCATTCTTGCTGACGAACCCATTGCCTCGCTGGATCCGGAGTCCGCCCGCATCGTGATGGAGACCCTGCGCGACATTAACCAGAACGACGGCATTACCGTGGTGGTCACGCTGCATCAGGTGGATTACGCCCTGCGCTACTGCGAACGCATTGTCGCCCTGCGTCAGGGACACGTGTTCTTTGATGGCGCGAGCCATCAGTTTGATAACGAACGTTTTGACCATCTCTACCGCAGCGTTAACCGCGTCGAAGAGAACGCGCAGGCTGCTTAATTAAACCCGATCCGAGGAAAGTACATGAGCTACAAAGCCGTTGCCGCGCTGGCCTTTACCAGCATGTTCAGCCTCAGCACCCTCCTAAGCCCGGCGTATGCACAAGAGCAGGAAAAAGCGCTGAACTTCGGCATTATTTCGACGGAATCACAGCAGAACCTGAAACCCCAGTGGGAACCGTTCCTGAAAGATATGGAAACCAAGCTGGGGATCAAAGTGAACGCCTTCTTCGCCCCGGACTACGCGGGCATCATCCAGGGGATGCGCTTTAACAAAGTGGACATCGCCTGGTACGGCAACCTCTCCGCCATGGAAGCGGTGGACCGCGCGAACGGCCAGGTCTTTGCCCAGACCGTCGCGGCAGATGGCTCCCCGGGGTACTGGAGCGTGCTGATCGTCAACAAAGACAGCCCGATCAACAACCTCAACGACATGCTCGCCAAACGCAAAGAGCTGACCTTCGGCAACGGCGATCCGAACTCCACCTCGGGTTACCTTGTCCCTGGCTACTACGTCTTCGCCAAAAACAACGCCTCCGCCAGCGACTTCAAGCGCACCGTCAACGCCAGCCACGAAACCAACGCTCTGGCCGTCGCCAACAAGCAGGTGGACGTTGCCACCAACAACACCGAAAACCTCGACAAGCTGAAGACCTCCGCACCGGACAAGCTGAAAGAGATCAAGGTTATCTGGAAATCCCCGCTGATCCCCGGCGACCCGATTGTGTGGCGTAAAAACCTGTCCGAAAGCACCAAGGACAAGGTGTACGACTTCTTTATGACCTATGGCAAAACGCCGGAAGAGAAAGCGGTCCTGGAACGTCTGGGCTGGGCACCGTTCCGCCCGTCAAGCGACCTGCAGCTGGTCCCGATTCGCCAGCTGGCGCTGTTTAAAGAGATGCAGGGCGTGAAAGACAACAAAGGGCTGAAGGACGAGGAGAAGACCAGCAAAGTGGCCGCGATTCAGGCCCAGCTTGAAGACCTCGACCGCCTGACCGCCGCGCTCGGCGCGATGACCAGCGTGAATAAAGCGGTGCAGTAGTGCCTTTCTCCCTCTCCCTGTGGGAGAGGGCCGGGGTGAGGGCATCAGCGCGCACATTTCCCCCTCACCCTAACCCTCTCCCTCAAGGGAGAGGGGACTAAACCAAAGGAGCCAACATGCAAACCATCACCCTCCCACCGCCAAAGCGCAGCTGGTTCTCGCTCATTAGCTGGGCCATCCTGCTGGCGGTGCTGGTTATCTCCTGGAAGGGCGCGGAAATGGATCCGCTGCTGCTCTTCAAAGACGCGGGCAACATGGCGACCTTCGCCGCCGACTTCTTCCCGCCGGACTTCAGCCAGTGGCAGGACTATCTCAGCGAAATGGCGGTCACTCTGCAAATCGCCGTCTGGGGCACCGCCCTTGCCGTCGTTCTCTCTATTCCATTTGGCCTGATGAGCGCCGAAAACATCGTGCCGTGGTGGGTATACCAGCCCATGCGCCGCCTGATGGACGCCTGCCGCGCCATCAACGAAATGGTCTTTGCGATGCTGTTCGTGGTCGCTGTCGGCCTGGGTCCGTTCGCCGGCGTAATGGCGCTGTTCATCCACACGACCGGCGTGCTTTCCAAGCTGCTCTCCGAGGCGGTCGAAGCCATCGAGCCCGGCCCGGTGGAAGGCATCCGCGCAACGGGTGCCAACAAAATCGAAGAGATCCTCTACGGCGTTCTGCCGCAGGTGATGCCGCTGCTGATCTCCTACTCCCTGTACCGCTTTGAATCCAACGTCCGCTCCGCCACCGTGGTCGGCATGGTGGGCGCAGGCGGGATTGGCGTCACCCTGTGGGAAGCGATTCGCGGTTTCCAGTTCCAGCAAACCTGCGCCCTGATGGTACTCATCATCGTCACCGTCAGCCTGCTGGATTTCCTCTCTCAACGTTTGCGTAAGCACTTCATCTGAGAAGCGAGGCTTTGTTTTCTATGCACTTATCCAGACATCCGACCAGTTACCCCACCCGCTGGCAAGAGATTGCGGCAAAGCTCGAAGTGGAGTTGCGCACGCACTACCGCTGTGGAGACTACCTCCCCGCCGAGCAGCAGCTTGCCGACCGCTATGAGGTGAACCGACACACCCTGCGCCGCGCCATTGACCAGCTGGTCGAGCGCGGCTGGGTCCAGCGCCGTCAGGGCGTGGGCGTGCTGGTGCTGATGCGCCCGTTCGACTACCCGCTTAACGCCCAGGCGCGCTTTAGCCAGAACCTGCTTGATCAGGGCAGCCACCCGACCAGCGAAAAGCTGCTCTCGGTATTGCGTCCGGCCTCCAGCCACGTGGCGGACGCGCTGGGGATTCAGGAGGGCGATAACGTCATCCACCTGCGCACCCTGCGTCGCGTTAACGGCGTGGCGGTATGCCAGATAGACCACTACTTCGCGGACCTCGCCCTCTGGCCCGTGCTGCAGAATTTCTCCAGCGGGTCGCTGCATGATTTTCTTCAGGATGCGACAGGCATTGCACTCAAGCGCACCCAGACGCGCATCAGCGCCCGTCGCGCGCAGGCGAAAGAGAGCAAGGTGCTCGAAATTCCCAATATGGCCCCGCTGCTCTGCGTACGCACCCTCAACCACCGTGACGGCGAGATCGACGCGACGGAATACTCCGTCAGCCTGACCCGCGCCGACATGATCGAATTCACCATGGAGCACTGAATGCACTTCGACACCGCCACCCGACAGCGCTGGATGCGCGTGCTGGCCCACAGCCAGCCTGCCGCGCTCTCTGCCCGCATGAGCGCCCTTAGTCTGGCACCCGATTACGACACCCTCCGCGCCCCGGAGATCGGCCTCGTTCAGATCCAGGCGCGCATGGGCGGCACCGGCGAGCGCTTCTTCGCCGGAGACGCCACCCTCACCCGCGCGGCGATCCGCCTGAACAGCGGCACGCTGGGCTACAGCTACGTGCTCGGGCGCGACAAAGCGCACGCCGAGCGCTGCGCGGTGATCGACGCGCTTTTACAGGAACAGTCCTATTTCCAGACGTTAATGGAAACCCTTATTGCCCCACTGGAAGCCGACCGCGCCGCGCGCATTGCCGCACGTCAGGCCGAAGTAAACACCAGCCGGGTCGACTTCTTTACGCTCGTTCGCGGAGACAACGCATGACGCTTCAACCTGCTTTTACCCTGGCCGTCCAGGATGCCCAACACAGTTTTCGTCGCCTGCTGAAAGCGATGAGCGAGCCGGGCGTGATTGTTTCGCTGCACCAGCTCTCCCAGGGCTGGCTGCCGCTGAATCTGGCCACCACCAGCGTGCTGCTGACGCTTGCCGATAACGACACCCCGGTATGGCTTTCGGGCGCGCTGTCGAACGACATCGCCAGCCAGAACCTGCGCTTTCACACCGGCGCCCCGCTGGTCGATCAGCCCCGGCAGGCGGTCTTTGCCGTGGCCGACGAGCACATCAGCCACGAGCAGCTCAACGACCTGAGCGAAGGCAGCGCCGTCGCCCCGGAGACCAGCGCCACGCTGATTTTGCAGGTCTCCAGCCTCAGCGGCGGCCGCATGCTGCGCCTCACGGGGGCAGGCATCGCCGACGAGCGCATGGTCGCGCCACAGCTGCCGGAGTGCATCATTCACGAGCTGACCGAGCGCCCGCACCCGTTCCCGCTGGGCATTGACCTGATCCTGACCTGCGGCGAGCGCCTGCTGGCGATCCCGCGGACCACCCACGTGGAGGTGTGCTGATGTACGTTGCCGTCAAAGGGGGCGAGAAGGCCATCGCCGCCGCCCATGCGCTGCAGGCGCACAGACGACGGGGCGATGAACGGCTGCCCGAGCTGCGCGTCGCCCAGATTGAACAGCAGCTTAACCTCGCCGTCGACCGGGTGATGACCGAAGGTGGCATCGCCGACCGCGAGCTGGCGGCGCTGGCCCTGAAGCAGGCCAGCGGCGATAACGTGGAAGCTATATTCCTGCTGCGCGCCTACCGCACCACG
>NZ_QPFW01000155.1:0-13931 GCF_008122455.1 Enterobacter sp. C6 | reverse complement strand
AACTGGCGCAAGCAGCGGGTCAAAACCGCCGACAACGGCTGGGCTAACGCGATTCGCGTGTATGCGGAAGGCGACGACAGCCAGCCGGTTATTTCGCTGCAGATCGTTGGGCCAGGAGAGAGCCAGTGAAGAGAACCCGACGCCAGCGCGGTTTTACCCTGCTGGAGATCATGATTGCCCTGACCATCTTTGCGGTGATCGGCACGCTGGCCTGGCAAATTCTGGACGGGGCGATGCGCACCAGTTCGGCCACCGATGCCAGCGCGGCGAAGCTCAATCAGCTGCAGCGCGCATGGAACCTGATGGAGCGTGATTTCTACCAGCTGCAGGCGCGCGCGCCGCGCAACGAGCCGGATCTGTTCCGTCAGGCGGACGATGCGCTTGAGCTGACCACGCTGAACGGCGTGAGCGGCACGGTCCAGCTGGAGCGCGTGCGCTGGCGGCTGGAACAAGGGCATCTGTATCGCGACGTCTGGCCGGTGATTGACGGCCCGGCGGACGCGAAACCCGACGAGGTGCCGATTGTCAGCGACGTGAAATCCCTGCAGTGGCGTTTTTACCGTCAGGGCTGGCAGAAAAGATGGAGCGACCCGGCGCATCTGCCGGACGGCGTGGAGCTGACGTTGACCATGGAAAATGGCGATACCTGGCGCTGGGTCTTTACGACGCCGGGCGATCTGCCTGAAGCGGCTGCACCTGAAAACGCCCCCGTACCGCCACCGGAAGCAAAATCATGAGTGCATTGCGTAAACAGAAAGGCGTAGCTCTGCTGGTGGTGCTGATCCTGCTGGTGATGATGTCGGCGCTGGCTGCCAAAATCAGCCAGCAGTTCTGCCGTAACCTGCAAAAAACGCATTACCAGGTAAGCCAGCAGCAGCTGCGCTGGGCGATGCAGGCCCAGGAAAAGGTGGCGAAGGACCGGCTGCAGGCCGACGCCAGCGGGGAAAGCAAAGCGCTCTCCCCCGACGGCGACTGGCATCAGCCGCTGGAAACCCGGGGCGAAGACTACACGGTGGTCGGCCAGGTGGAAGACGCGCAGGACTGCTTTAACGTCAACAACCTGCTGGCGGTCGAGAAAGTTGCCCAGGGGCAAAACCCCCCGGCGGTGCCGGAAAAGCCCCGCAGAGAGCAGATTGTTGAACAGCTTCTGACGCAGAGCGGTCTGAGCCAGACCAACGCGGAAGAGGTGTATCTGCAACTGGTGGACTATCTCGATGGCGACACGACGACGGCCAAAGAGGGCGCTAAGACCGATGCCTGGGCTGGCGTGGTGCCCGCTCGCCAACCGGCGAACCAGATGATGCGCACCATTGCGGAGATCACGCTGCTGCCCGCATTCCCGGCTGCCGCTTACCCGAAGGTGAGCAAGCTGCTGTGCGCGCTGCCGGACGCCGCCAGCAAGGTGGATGTGAATACCCTGAAACCGGAGCAGGCCGCCTTACTGGCCGCGCTGTTCCCGGGAAAACTCAATGAAGATGATGCCGTTCGCCTGATTGAATCGCGTCCTGAAACCGGCTGGGAAAGTATGGAAACCTTCAGCAAAGCGCTGGAGCAGGCCTTCCCGCAGTTAAAAGACGACCTTCCGCAGGTGGCCGACTATCTCTCCATTAACAGCCGGTATTTCCGCGTCAATTATACCGGCAATACCGATGAATTAACGCTTCGCGTGGTGAGCCAGCTTCAGGTGAATAACGAAGCCGGTGATATCGTGACGTGGCAGCGCCGTTACCGAATGATTGAATAAGAAAGTAGAACGCTATGAAACAGGTCCTTTTTGTTCGTCCCGACAGCCGCGAGGGCGGGAAAATAATGTGGTGTGTCTCCGGTAGCCAGCAGGTTGAGACGCTGGAGAGCCTGGATGCGCTGATAAACCATCCCCTGGCGGCACGCGTTTGCCTGCTGCTGCCTGCCAGCAGCATGATCTTCCGCCACTTTACGCTGCCGAAAAAAGTTGCCTCGCAGGCGACGGCATTCTCGTGGATGGCGGAAGAGACGCTGATTGGTGACGTGGATAATCTTCACTGGACGGTGCTCAACAAAAAGGGCGCCGAGGTCGATGCGGTGGCGATTGATGCCGACCTGCTGCGCGGATGGTTAACCCGTTTTCAGGCCGCCGGAATGAAGGTGATCCAGGCGTTGCCGGATGCCTGGCTGCTGCCGGTAGCAGAGGGAGGAAGCACGCTGGTTAAGCAGGATGAAAGCTACTGGCTGCGTTTATCCCCCCACACCGCCGGGGAGATGGAGCCCAGCCTGCTGCCGCTGCTGATGCAGAAAGCGGGCGAGGGCGAGGTGTGCTGCTACGGCGCGCAGCCTGAAGGGGTTGACGTTGACCTCCTGCAGCCCTGGCAGCATCCGCTGGTACTGATCCAGCCGCAGTGGCAAACCTGCCGCGTGAATATCATGCACGGTGAATTCAGCGCGAAAGCGGGCTCGGGTAAAGCCCCGAAAGGCATCAAAGCGGCAATGGCCGCAGCGGGTCTGCTGTCTCTCGGCCTGTTGCTCGGCCCGCGCGTCGCCATGGCCTGGATGCTGGTGCAGCAGGAGAATGCTATACAGCAGGAGATCGCTCAGGTTTATCAGCACCATTTTCCGAGTATGCGTCAGCAGACCAACATCAAATACCACTTTGATCAAAACATGAAAAAGCAGACCAAAGGGGTATTTTTGCAGCTTGAAGCGCTGGAGAAGGCCAGGCAGGCCGTGCCGGCGATGGAAATCGATCTGCTGGAATACGACGCCCAACAGAACACGCTGACGCTGAGCGTCAGTGCGCAAAACCAAACCGCGTTGCAGACGTTTGTGAATCAGGCGGGGGAAAATTTTGATTTTACCCTGCAGCCTGTTTCTACCGCTGCACCTTATACCGCCATGATCGCAGGGAAATATAAATGAAAGAGCGAATCGCGCAGCTTAAGTCTCGTTATCAGAATTACAGCGCCAGGGAAAAAGTCATTATAAAAATATGTGCCGTTGCCCTGGCGGGGACGGCCGTTTATTACGCAGGCATGATCCCGCTGGATAATATGATTCTGAACAGTAAAGCCACGCTGAACAGACAAAAAGAGACGCTGAACTGGATGCGCAGTGAAATAGATAAAAACCATCTCCAGGTCCAGATTGTCAAAACAGATAATCCGCGTACGGTGGTGGAGAGTAGCGCACAGGAAATTAATCTTCCCCTGAAGGATGTGCGTCAGGATGGACAAACCTTATCGTTCGTCGTGAATCGCGTAAACGTCTATGAATTAAAGAACTGGCTGCGGGAAATTAACCAGACCTCCGGCGTCAGGCTGCAAAAAATGAACCTCACGCCGGTCGATCGCCTCAGTGATGTAAAAGCGGAAGTCCAGCTCACCTGGAGCAAAGCCGCATGAACACCTTCGCGCTGATGCGGGAGGTTTACCCGGTGGGGTTCCCGCTGATGAGTGCGATTCTGGGCGGCATTGTGGGGAGCTTTCTGGGCGTCGTCGCCGAGCGCGTACCGGGCATGGTGATGGAGGAAGAGGGGGGCGGCAATTTGCTCTTTCCGGCGTCGCACTGCCCGGCGTGTCAGCACACCCTGGCCGCCTGGGAGAATATTCCGCTGGTCAGCTGGCTTCTCCTGCGTGGACGTTGTAGCCGCTGCGGCGTGGGTATCCCATTGAGGATATTTTTGATCGAACTTTTTTCCGCGCTGTTTTTTGGCGTCACCGCCTGGTGTATGCCAAACGTACAGGCCTTGTTCTCCCTGTGGGTACTGGTGGCGTTCTTGTTGCCTCTGGCCTTGATCGACTGGCGGCATCAGCTGCTGCCGGATTGCCTGACGCAGCCTGTGCTGTGGGCTGGCCTGTTGCTCCATACGTTTGACCATACGATGCCGCTACGCGATGCGCTATTTGGCGCCGTGGCAGGTTATCTCTCTCTTTGGCTGCTCTACTGGGCATTTCGGCTTGGTACCGGGCGGGAAGGGCTGGGTTATGGCGATTTTAAGCTGCTGGCGGCTTTGGGGGCCTGGTGCGGCTGGCAGGCGTTACCCACGCTGGTATTAGTCGCCGCCTTAAGCGGTATTGTCGGTTATTTCATCCTTAATATCTTAAATAAAAATAACCTCATTATTGCTTTCGGACCCTATCTCTCATTTGCTGGAATAGTGGTGTTTATTGGGCAGCAGTTTGCTTTCATATTTTAAATATTTCGGTCAAGTTTTTTTGTCAATTTTTTCGACGGTGTAAGAGCAGGACGTCTCTTTGCGCCCAGTGTATCGTAAGGGATATAAGCTATACGGAATTTTGGCTTGTATATTTTTATGGGGGAATACAACGCAGAAAAATATTTTCTTGTCACGGTTGTAAGGTCAGTTAAATACGCATTATGCAAATAGATTCCATGCTCTCAAGGAAGGCATGGATTATTAACGTCACGAATAAATTTATCAGGAAATAAAAATGAAATTTATGAAGCCTAAATATCTGGCGCTCTTCATTGCGGCGGCATCCGGCTCCGCATTTGCAGCAGCACCGGGTACACCGACTATCAGCAGCGGCAATGATAAATTTGCGCTGGTAGAGGTAGACCAGGCGGCTCAGGACTACAACAGCCTTGTCAAAGTGCATAAAGATGGCGTGGATGTGAAAGTTGAGTGGAATGTCTGGAGTGGCGCTGCGCCAACGTCTGCAAAGGTTCTGCTTGATGGCACCCCTGTCTGGACCGGGGCCGGTAGCGCTTCCGGCTCCGCGACGTTTAAAGTGAAAAAAGGTGGCCGTTACTAGGAACAGGTTGAGTTGTGTAACGCCAGCGGCTGTACCAAAAGTGCCAGCAAGCTGATTATTGTGGCGGACACCGACGGCAGCCATCTGCTGCCGCTGAATACAACCATGAAAGAGAACAATAAAACCTTCTCTGAGCATACCGATAAGGTCATCGGGGCCTATTTCCCTGAGTGGGGCGTATACGGCCGTAACTTCCCGGTTGATAAAATCCCTGCCGCTAACCTGAACCACATCCTCTACGGCTTTATTCCAATCTGCGGTGGCGATGGCATCAACGATGGTCTGAAAACCGTTGAAGGCGGTAACAGCTTCGCCGTATTGCAGCGTGATTGTGCAGGCCGCCCGGACTATACCGTGGCTATCCACGACCCATGGGCTGCCCTGCAAAAACCGCAGGCTGGCGTGTCTGGATGGGATGACCCCTACAAAGGGAACTTCGGCCAGCTGATGGCGCTGAAAAAAGCGCATCCCGGCCTGAAAGTCCTGCCATCCATCGGTGGCTGGACCTTGTCCGATCCGTTCTTCCACATGGGCGATCCTGCGATCCGCGCTCGCTTTGTATCGTCTGTAAAAGATTTCCTGCAAACCTGGAAGTTCTTTGACGGTGTGGATATCGACTGGGAATTCCCTGGCGGCGGCGGTGTGAATGAAAATCTCGGTAATCCGCAGCAGGATAAAGCGACCTACACTGCGCTGATGCACGATCTCCGTGCGATGCTCAATGAACTGTCAAGCGAAACGGGCCGTTCCTACGAGCTGACCAGCGCCATTGGCGCCGGTAAAGATAAAGTTGAGGATGTGGATTACACCACCGCTCAACAGTATCTCGACCACATCTTCCTGATGAGCTATGACTTCTACGGCGGCTGGAGCAACACTGAACTGGGCCACCAGGCCGCACTGCGCGCACCGTCATGGCGACCAGATACCAACTACACCACCGAAAACGGCGTGAATGCGCTGCTTCAGCAGGGTGTACAGCCAGGTAAGATCGTCGTGGGGACAGGTATGTATGGCCGTGGCTGGACCGGTGTGCACGGCTACACCGGCGATAATCCATTCACCGGTACTGCAACCGGTATGGTGAAAGGCACCTGGGAACCGGGTGTTGTCGACTATCGCCAGATCGTAAATGAGTACAAAGGCAAGCCGGGTTGGGAGTATGGCTACGACGCGACTGCAGAAGCGCCTTACGTCTTCAACAAATCAACGGGCGATCTGATCTCCTATGAAGATGCCCGCTCCGCGGCCGCGAAAGGCAAATACGTCCTGGCCAACAAACTGGGTGGTCTGTTCTCCTGGTCTATTGATGCTGACAACGGCGATATCCTGAACGCGATGAACGAAAGCCTGCTGGGCAGCGCTACAACGGTTGATCCGGTGGTGACTAACCATGCGCCAATCGCGTCATCTTCCGATCAGAACGTCTCAGGCCCGGCAACCGTTACGCTGGATGGCTCTGCCTCTACCGACCCGGATGGCGATGCTATCACCTACAAGTGGACCCAGATTTCTGGTCCATCGGTGACCCTCACCAACAGTACCAAAGCCAAAGCGACCTTCAACGTTGCGGCCGTGACCAGCGACCAGACCCTGGCGTTCCGCCTGACGGTAACGGATGCGAAAGGCCTGAGCAACGCAATTGATGTGCAGGTCGTGAACAAAGCGCCAAAAGCGAACCAGGCGCCGGTAGTCAATCAGATGGAAGCGGTAACGCTGCAGGCGGGTGAAACCTATGCTCTGCATGCCCAGGCGGCGGATCCTGACGGCGACGCGCTGACCTACGCCTGGAGCATTCCGGCGGATATGCACGCAACCGGAACCGATAGCGCGAACGTGACCATCACTGCGCCAGAGGTGACTTCAACGTCTACTTACACGCTGAGCGTCGTTGTCGGTGATGGTAAAACCAGCGTGCAGTCTAACGTGCAGGTTACCGTGAATCCGAAACCGGCTGAGGTTACGCCGCCGGCTGATGACGTGACCCCACCTGCTGACGAGGTTACCCCTCCGTCTGATGAGGTGACTCCGCCATCTGATGAAGGCACTGCAAACGGTAGCTGCGACGCGCCTGTCGATGCTAACGCCAGCAAATATGCCGCGTGGGATGCCAGCAAAATCTACAACAATGGCGATACCGTAAGCTTCGACCATCTGGTGTGGAAAGCGAAGTACTGGACCCAGGGCAACCAGCCTGGCTTCGGTGTGGATGCCTGGGAGCTGGTCAGCAATGTGAAGATGAACTGGCGTTCTGACCTGGTCTACAACGGCGGCGAAACCACAACCTATCAGGGCAACGTTTACCGTGCCAAATGGTGGACCCGCGGTGATAACCCGGCTAAGAGCGATGTATGGGTGAAAGAAGGCCCATCAACAGACTGCAAATAATATAGCCCAGTAATCACTCACCACCCTTTTGGGGTGGTGAGTGATTCAAAATTCATTTTACAGGATGTTGCTAAGGAGAAATCACTGACGCTTACAGCAGGTAAATATGAAAAAGGTAATGTTGTTGTTATTGATAATAAGCCAAAGCGCGCTGGCAAACTGTTGGGATAAAGCGGCGCATTATTATCATGTCGATCCGTACTTATTATATGCCATCGCCAACGTTGAATCCGGCATGAACCCGTACGCGGTTGGTCAAAACCATGACGGCACGCGTGATGTTGGGCTAATGCAAATTAACAGCTCCCATTTTGCGCAGCTTGAGAGCAGGGGGATCGATGAATACCGGCTGATGACCGAGCCCTGTACCTCCATCATGGTCGGCGCTTCCATCCTGTCCGGGATGATTAAGGTCTATGGCTATAACTGGGAGGCGGTAGGTGCGTATAACGCCGGGTTAAAAAAAGAAAATTATCCGCAACGCATGAAATATGCCCATAAAGTCTGGGCGAAATATCAGCAATTGAAATTAGCGGCACGTTATTAAGGTTTTTTATTTTTGAAGAATTCCCGAGGGTGTTCTTCGAAAAGTGAAAACAGCTGTCTGTGGTTTATTTATTAACGGATTAATACATAAGCCGGGATTTTATAATTTAACTTCTATTAACAGGAATACAGAAATGAACAAAAGGACGTTACTGAGTGTACTCGTTGCCGGCGCATGCGTCGCCCCGTTTATGGCGCAGGCTGCCTCGCTGCAAGCAACCCCCAGTGAGCCGTACACCATGAAAGCCAGCGATCTGGCGAAGAAGGAAAAAGAACTGACCAGCTTCCCGCTGATGGCCTCCGTAAAAGAGACTATTCAGACGCTGGACAATGCTCAGGTAGAAATGATTGAGCCAGGCCGCGCGGCGAACCCTGAAAACGTGAAGCGCGTGGAAGGGATCGTGAAGGCCAGCGACTGGGAATATCTCTTCCCACTGCGCGCGCAGGCGTACACCTACAGCAACTTCCTGAAGGCGGTAGGTAAATTCCCGGCGCTGTGTAAGACCTATAACGACGGTCGCGACAGCGACGCCATCTGTCGTAAAGAGCTGGCTACCATGTTTGCCCACTTTGCCCAGGAAACCGGCGGCCACGAGAGCTGGCGTCCGGAGGCCGAATGGCGTCAGGCGCTGGTTCACGTGCGTGAAATGGGCTGGAGCGAAGGCCAGAAGGGCGGCTATAACGGCGAATGTAACCCTGACGTCTGGCAGGGGCAGACCTGGCCGTGCGGGAAAGATAAAGACGGCGACTTCCTGAGCTACTTCGGTCGCGGTGCGAAGCAGCTGTCCTACAACTACAACTACGGTCCGTTCTCTGAGGCGATGTACGGCGACGTGCATACCCTGCTCGAAAAACCTGAGCTGGTGGCGGACACCTGGCTGAACCTGGCGAGTGCAATCTTCTTCTTCGCCTACCCGCAGCCGCCAAAACCAAGCATGCTGCAGGTTATCGACGGCACCTGGCAGCCGAACGCTCACGATAAAGCCAACGGTCTGGTCCCTGGCTTCGGCGTGACCACCCAGATCATCAACGGTGGCGTAGAGTGCGGCGGCCCGACTGAAATTGCCCAGTCGCAAAACCGTATCAAGTACTACAAAGAGTTCGCGAACTACCTGAAAGTGCCCGTTCCGGCGAACGAAGTGCTGGGCTGCGCTAACATGAAGCAGTTCGATGAAGGCGGTGCCGGTGCCCTGAAGATTTACTGGGAACAGGACTGGGGATGGAGCGCGGATACCCCAACCGGCCAGACCTACTCCTGCCAGCTGGTGGGCTACCAGACGCCGTTCAGCGCCTTTAAAGAGGGTGACTACAGCAAGTGCGTGCAGAAGTTCTTTAACGTCAACATCGTGAATGACGATGGCTCTGCCACCACCCCGGACGAAACCCCGGTAACGCCAGCGCCGACGCCAGCAGAAGATGAAACGCCGGCGCCAGCGCCAGCGCCGACGCCGGATGAAACCCCGGCTGAGCCGGTGGCGGTGAACCACGCCCCGGTCGCGCATATTGCGGGTCCAGTCGGCGCCGTTGAAGCCGGTGCGCAAGTCTCTCTGAGCGCGGAAGGATCCACAGACGCCGACGGTAACAAGCTGACCTACACCTGGCGTTCACAGGATGGTCAGACCGTGACCGGTCAGGACAAAGCGGTTGTGACCTTCAGGGCGCCAGAATCCGCCACAGCACAGCAGATTGAAGTGAGTCTGACCGTTAGCGATGGCGAACTGAGCAGCACCACCTCTTACCTTCTGAACGTGAAGGCGAAAGCGGCACCGTCTCAGGACGAAGGCACTTCCGGCTCTTACGCCGCGTGGAGCGCGAGCAGCAAGTACAAGGCAGGTGATATCGTGAACAACCACGGTAAACTGTTCCAGTGCAAACCGTTCCCGTACAGCGGCTGGTGTAACAACGCCCCGGCATACTACGAGCCAGGCGCAGGTCTGGCATGGGCTGATGCCTGGACGGCACTGTAAAAGCAAACGGCAACCGAAAGGTTGCCGTTTTAGTGTTTGCTCTTTCCCCTCACCCTAACCCTCTCCTCAAAGGGGCGAGGGGACAGTACGGTGCGGAAGTCGCCACCGGGCAAAAAGGCTAGCGATGAAGCTTCCCGTGATCCCGCAGCCACGCCGCGGTGCGCATAATCCCTTCATCCAGCGTCACAACCGGTTTATACCCCAGCTCATTCTCCGCCCGCGAAATATCCAGCGTGAAGTCAAAGTTGAGTTTAGAGACGCCGTAATGCGTCAGCGCAGGCTCTTTGGCCGATTTACTGCCAAAACGCTCCATGCTGCGGGCAATCATATCCAGCATCGGGTAGGGCACGGAACGGATACGGCAGTCGATCTGCAGTTCGTCGATCAGCCGCTGCACAATGCTGCGCAGCGTGCACGGTTCGCCGTTAGTGATGTTGTAGGCGCGACCGGAGATCAGCTTATCGCAGTCCGGCTGGCTTGCCAGCCACATAGCGTGAACGGCGTTTTCGTAATAGGTCATATCCACCAGCGCATCGCCGCCGCGCGGCAGCAGCACGCTGCCGTAGTGGTGCATCATCTGCGCCAGACGCGGAATAAACACCTTGTCGTGCGGCCCGAACAGGCTCTGCGGACGCAGGACCGTAAAGCGGGTATGCGGGTTTGACTGCGCCAGCAGGTCAATCACCTCTTCGCTGGCCGCCTTGCTGCGGGCAAATTCACAGGCAAAGCGAGCAGGGCGGAAATCTTCCTGCACGTCACGATGGTGGTGGTAGTCGAAATAGAGTGACGGTGACGAGATATGAATAAAGTTACGCACGCCCCAGGCAACGGCCCATTCGCCCAGACGACGGGTGGCGCGCACGTTGGCGAGATCGAAGGCTTCCTGGGTCCCCCACGGGGAGGTAAAACTGGAACAGTGCCATAGCGTGTCGATACCGGCGAGCATCACCTTTGCCTGAGAGGAGACCAGCTCCGTCAGGTCAGCATGGACGAACTCTGCGCCCATTTTTTGCAGCAGTTTACCCATCGCTTCGTTGCGACCGGTAGCCCTGACGCTGATGCCTTTATTGCGCAGAAATTCGACCGCATTTCGGCCTAAGCCGCTGGTCGCCCCGGTAACCAGTACCTTCATAGCTATCCACTGTGTTGAAAAGAATTTCGTGCGCATTCTTTCGTGAATTACGGCGCTATGCAATGGGAAAGGTGAAAGAAAGAGAGTTTTATTTATATCTTTTCCGTCTTTTGTTCTGCCCGTTGCGCAATGCGTTTCGCCATTCCCCGGAAGATAAACAGGTGGGCAGGGATCATCAACAGCCAGTAGAACAGCCCCGGCATTCCGTGCGGATGCCACCAGGCGCGGACGTCCAGCTCCCGATGGTCGCCTTTGTCCTTCAGCGTAAAGCAGAGTCGTCCCAACCCCGGCGCCTTCATGCCGAACAGCAGCGCCAGCTGTTTTTCCGGCTCGACGATGATCACCTTCCAGCTGTCGACCGCATCGCCCACCTCAAGATACGGGCGTGCCGGGCGGCCTTTTGCCAGCCTGTGCCCCACCAGCAGATCCATTGCCCCGCGCGTTTGCCAGAGGAGATTACCGAAGAAATAACCGTCTTTGCCGCCAATCTGGTTCACGACCTCCCACAGCGCGGCCAGACTGGCGCGGGTTTTCACCGTGCAGCCCGCCTGTTTCGGGTAATAGCCATACTCCGGGCGCCAGCGGGCAAACGCCTGGGCGTCGTAACCCCAGTCGCTGGAGTTCACCAGCTGCTCTTCCTCTTTCAGCGTATTACGCACGGCATCGTCAAAGCGGATCAGGTCCTGGGGTATGAGTGCCCGCAGCGCGCGATCGTCCGCCAGCAGATCGTGCTTCAGCCCCTGGATCAGCGCTTTGGCGGTCGTCGGCGGCACGGAGGTGATCACATTCAAAAACCACACCGAGATCCAGCGGGTTGGAAAGGGGATGGGGATCAGCCAGCGGCGGCGGCCGCTGACGCGCATGAAATGTTCGAACTGCTCCTGATAGCTCAGGACTTCAGGCCCGGCGGCCTCCAGCACGCGGTGCTGGTCGGTTGGGTGATCCAGCAATGCCACCAGATAATGCAGCAGGTTCTCCAGCGCAATCGGCGTGGTGCGCGAACGGACCCAGCGCGGCGGCGTGAGCACCGGCAGGTTATACACCATATCGCGCATCACTTCGAAGGCGGCGGAGCCTGCGCCGACGATAATTCCGGCGCGCAGTTCGGTGACGGGAATAGCAGCGCCGCGCAGGGTGTCAGCCGTCAGCTGGCGGGCGCGCAGGTGATCGGACTGCGCATGTTCGGGTGCCTGGAGCGAGCTTAAAAAAATTACCTGTTTCACCGGCGTTTGCAGAAGAGCATCGCGGACGTTCATCGCCACCTGACGCTCGTGGGCGATAAAATCCCCGCCTTCGCCCATGCTGTGCACCAGGTAGTAAAGCGTGTCGACCCCTTCCAGCAGCGCGGGAAGCTCCTTCGGCCAGTTGAGATCAACGTTGTGGCAGGTGACGCCAGGTAAACAGAGCTTTTGCAGGCGCTCCGTGTTGCGTGCCGCTGCCAGCACCCGGTGTCCCTGCTGGCTCAGCGCCGCGGTGAGGTGCTGACCGATATATCCGCTGGCGCCGAGCACCAGAATGCGTTGCGGCACGTGATGCTCCTTATCGCTGTAAAAACGCCTGCCAGTGTTTCACTACGTCCGCCAGCTGCTCGCGGCTGACGTCAAGATGCATGACCAGACGCACGACGGGTGAGGCGTTGATCAGCACGCCACGGGCTTTCATAAATTCCCCCAGCGCTGCGGCGCGATCCTCGCCCACGCGGACGAACAGCATGTTGGTGTCGTGGCGCATCACGTCGGCGCCAATCTCGCGCAGCTGAGCCGCCATCCACGCGGCGTTGTCGTGATCGTCCTTCAGGCGCGCCACGTTGTTTTTCAGAGCATACAGCCCCGCTGCCGCCAGAATACCCGCCTGACGCATGCCGCCGCCGGTCATTTTGCGCCAGCGGTTCGCGCGTTTGATGTAGTCCGCATTGCCCACCAGCAGGGAACCCACTGGCGTGCCCAGCCCTTTAGAGAGGCAGATGGTGAACGAGTCGCAGTATTGCGTAATCTCTTTCAGCTCGCAGCCGTACGCCACCACGGCGTTGAAGATGCGCGCGCCGTCCACGTGTAGGCCGAGCCTGCGCTCGCGGGTAAACTCCCATGCGGCTTTCAGGTATTCGCGCGGCAGCACTTTGCCGTTGTGGGTGTTTTCAAGGCTGAGCAGCCGGGTGCGGGCGAAGTGAATATCGTCGGCTTTGATTTTCGCCGCGACCTTATCGAGCGGCAGGGTGCCGTCCGGCGCGGCGTCAATCGGCTGCGGCTGAATGCTGCCGAGCACCGCGGCACCGCCGGCTTCGTAGAGGTAGTTATGCGCGCCCTGGCCCACGATGTACTCTTCACCGCGCTCGCAGTGGCTGAGCAGCGCCACGAGGTTAGCCTGCGTACCGGTTGGCAGGAACAGGGCGGCCTCTTTTCCGCTGAGCTCTGCGGCATAGCGCTGCAGTTCGTTTACCGTCGGATCGTCACCGTAGACGTCGTCCCCGACCGGGGCGGCCATCATCTCTTCGAGCATGGCGCGGCTCGGGCGGGTAACGGTATCACTGCGTAAATCGATCATGGCATGTCCTTATTATTAAAAAGGCGATGCCAGATGTTTTACCTGAGCCAGTTGGTTTTTGCCAGTTCGATCACCTCGTCACCGCGCCCGCTGATGATCGCGCGCAGCATATAGAGGCTAAAGCCTTTGGCCTGCTCAAGCTTGATCTGCGGCGGGATCGCCAGCTCCTCTTTGGCGACGACGACATCCACCAGCACCGGACCGTCGATGGAGAAGGCGCGCTGCAGGGCTTCATCCACCTCGGAGGCTTTCTCCACGCGGATACCGGTGATGCCGCAGGCCTCGGCGATGCGGGCAAAGTTGGTGTCGTGCAGTTCGGTGCCGTCCGTCAGATATCCGCCAGCCTTCATCTCCATCGCCACGAAGCCCAGCACGCTGTTGTTGAAGACCACAATTTTCAGCGGGAGCTTCATCTGCACCACCGACAGGAAATCCCCCATCAGCATGCTGAACCCGCCGTCGCCGCACATCGCCACTACCTGACGCTCCGGCGCCGTCGCTTTTGCGCCCAGCGCCTGCGGCATGGCGTTGGCCATCGAGCCGTGGTTGAACGAGCCGAGCAGGCGGCGCTTGCCGTTCATCTTCAGATAGCGAGCGGCCCAGACGGTT
>NZ_QPFW01000154.1:0-13342 GCF_008122455.1 Enterobacter sp. C6 | reverse complement strand
CGTACAGATCATCAAGCGCGATCCGAAAGAGGGTGGCGTGCTGCGTCTGGGCACCGAAGTGGTGAGCGATAAGGACGGCACCATCGCCGCGCTGCTGGGTGCGTCACCGGGTGCGTCTACCGCTGCGCCAATCATGCTGCACCTGATGGAAAAAGTGTTTAAAGATAAAGTCGCCAGCCCGGAATGGCAGGCGAAGCTGAAAACCATTATTCCATCCTATGGCACGAAGCTGAACGGCAACGTGAGCGCGACGGAGCAGGAGCTGGAATACACCAGCCGCGTACTGCAGCTGCAGTACATCAAACCGCAGGCTGCGGATGCTGCGCCAAAAGCGGAGCTGAAGCCTCAGCCGGAAAACAAACCGGTTGCGGATATCGCGCTGTAAGGTAAAAAAGCCGGGTGGCGCTGACGCCTACCCGGCCTATGTTCGGTGTTGTTTTGTAGGTCGGGTTAGGCGAAGCCGCCACCCGACTTTTAACGTACTACCGCTTGTCCGACAGTCTCTTCTGCCTTCCACACGCGATACTTCACTTCCACGTTTTCAGGCGTATAGACCACGATCGGCAACTTGCTGTTGTAGCGCAGCAGGCTATTGTCGCCCAGATACGCCGTCACAAATTTCTTCTCTTTCTTGCCATCCGGGCAGGCCATCATGGTGGAGACCGGCGAGGTGACTTTATCAAAGACGTAGTAGTCGTAACCCCAGCCTTCCAGCGTTTTGCTTTCCAGCTGACCACCCAGGCGATGCTGGTTGCAGTCCACTTCCAGCGTCTTGCCAATTAACAGCTCCACTTTGAAATTCGCTTCATCCTGCTGTGCCGGCAGCTGAATCACCTGACGCTTCATCCCTTTATCCGCTTTCGGATACGGGGCGACTTTTTCCAGCGGCTGCTCTTTAGGTGTTTCGCTGGCGAAAGCACTGGTGCTGACACACGCGGCGGCGATGAGTGCGATGGCAAATTTAGGTGCGTTTTTCATTGTCATTCCTTTATGTCAAAACGATCCTGAACAGGTTAACATATCAATTATGAATGATTGGTGTTATTTACTTACATTTTCAATATGAATAGCGTAATAAACCACATATTTGCCATTTAGGTAGATGTTTGTACTGGCGTGGAGTCCGGCAGGCGTTTGTGTTATTTTAGATCCTCTATAATGTTATTCATCTGTAAAAGGGAAGAGAGATGGTTCGAGCAAAACTGAAAACGCCTGAAGGCCGCAAGTTCCTCCTGGCGCTGCTGGTCGTGTTTATGATTGCTGCCGCATGCGTGGGGCGGGCCACCATTGTTGGCGTCATCGAACAGTACAATATTCCTCTCTCTGCCTGGACAACCAGCATGTATGTCCTGCAATCGGCGATGATCTTCGTCTACAGTCTGGTGTTCACCGTTCTGCTGGCCATCCCGCTGGGCATTTTCTTCCTGGGCGGACGTGAGAAGCACTAAGCCTTCACCTCAGATAATGAAGCCAGCCTGCGGGCTGGCTTTTTTTATATCAGATGATTTTTATTCGCATTTCCAGGATATTCTGTTTCGAACAAGACTGTTCGACATAAAGCAGGAGATGCGCAATGTTATCCCGGTTTGCAACGCTCAGCCGGATCCCGAAAGGAGTCTGGGTTGTGGGTGGCGTCAGTATGCTGATGGATATCTCTTCGGAGATCATTCATAGCCTGCTGCCGTTGTTTATGGTTACGACGCTGGGCGCCAGCGTGATTTTCATTGGTTTGATTGAAGGCCTGGCTGAGGCCACGGCGCTGTTTATCAAGGTGTTTTCCGGCGCCATCAGTGACTATCTGGGCAAGCGTAAAGGGCTGGCTGTTCTGGGCTACGGTCTTGGCGCGTTGAGTAAACCGCTGTTCGCTATTGCCTCTTCCTCCGGCATGATCCTTGGGGCTCGCTTAATCGACCGGGTGGGGAAGGGGATCCGGGGAGCGCCGCGCGATGCGCTGGTCGCTGACGTTACGCCGCCGGAACTCCGCGGCGCGGCCTTTGGTTTGCGTCAGTCGATGGACACCATTGGAGCATTTCTCGGGCCGTTGCTGGCCGTAGGCTTAATGCTGCTGTGGAACGATGATTTTCGTACCATTTTCTGGATCGCGGTGATCCCCGGCGTGCTCGCCGTGGCGCTGCTTTTCTTCGGCCTGCATGAGCCTAAAACCCCTGTCGAGCATAAACGAACGAACCCCATCAAAAAAGAGAACCTCAGGCGCCTCGGGAAAGGCTGCTGGTGGGTTATTGGTCTGGGGGCCATCTTTACGCTCGCTCGTTTCAGTGAAGCATTTCTTGTGCTTCGCGCTCAGCAGTCGGGTGTGCCGCTGGCGCTGATCCCGCTGGTGATGGTGGCCATGAATCTGCTCTATTTCCTCTCTGCCTATCCGTTTGGCAAGTTATCTGACGGGATGAGCCACACCCGATTACTGCAGTGGGGGCTGGTGGTGCTGACTGGAGCGGACATTGTGCTGGCGCTGAGCACCCACTGGTCCGGCATTATTTTAGGTGTTGCGCTTTGGGGGATACATATGGGCATGACCCAGGGGCTGCTGGCGGCAATGATTGCGAAAACTGCACCTGCGGATCTGCGCGGAACCGCCTACGGCATTTTTAGTCTGGTCAGCGGCGTGGGATTGTTAGTCGCCAGCCTGGGGGCAGGAGCCATCTGGGAGACGTTTGGCGCAGAATATACGTTCTATGCCGGAGCGGTGATTTGTCTGGTTACGCTGGTTTACCTGCGCAAAACGCCGGACGAGGCGAAATAAAAAAACCAGCCATAAGAGGCTGGTTTTCAATGTGATTTTGGTCGGCACGAGAGGATTTGAACCTCCGACCCCCGACACCCCATGACGGTGCGCTACCAGGCTGCGCTACGTGCCGACGCATGAAAAGAATACTACTCGATTCCGTTTTGAATGCAAGGGAATCCGTCGCTAACTGGTTTATTATTAATCAGTTAGCGATGAAGCGCTTCTCATCCGTCAGAACCTGCAGCAGCAGGCTCAGCTGCGGCTTCTGGTCTTTCAGTCGTTCACCCTGCAGGTTATACGTCTGATAATTCCCGTTGTTGTTCAGCACCAGCGTCAGCTTCGGCGTAGTCACCACCAGCGTATTATTACCCGCAGCCGTGACCCAGTTATGGCGGCGCGCGGCGCTGAAGAGATCCTGGCCCTGCGAATACTCGTTTGCTGGCGTGCTGACGTGCAGCAGGCGTTGCATCAGGGTGGTCATCACATCTTTATGCTCGGTAAGCATATTGATGCGCTGCGCCGGGGTGCCCGGCCAGTGGATCACCAGCGGAACCTGCAGGTTCGGGCGTGACCAGCTCATACTCTTCGTCTCGTCACCTAACGGGACGCCATGACCTGCGGTCACGATCACCACGGTGTTATCCAGCTTGCCGGACTCACGTAGCGCGTCAAGCACGCGACCAATCTGCGCATCAACATCACCCGCCGCGCGGCCGTAGCGGCGCGCAAAATCACTCTTATTGCTGTTTGCAAGCGTTGTGCCGTTAAAGGCAACCCATGAGAACCAGCGGTTATCTTCCTGGGCGTAGCGCTGCAGCCAGTTTATCCATTGGCTGGCGGTCTGCGCATCAGACTGATTTTGTGCCGTCGGCAGTGAGAAATCAGACAGCAGCGCCTGACGGTAGAGCGGGCTGTTAAAGCCATCGGATGAGAACAACCCTAACTGATAGCCCTGCTGATTCAGCCCGGTGATCAGCGCCGCAGGTGTGCGGGTAGACAGTACGCCGTCCATATAGCCGGCTGAAATGCCATAGAAGAGGCCAAAGATGCCCGCATCGGTTGAGTTACCGGAGCTCATATGCTGAGTAAACGAGACGTTTTGACTCGCGAAATTGGCCAGCGCAGGCATCTGCTTCTCGTAACGGGAATAGTTCAGTCCATCGACGGTGATAAGCAGGACGTTTTGGCCTCGTCCCATATCGCGGTAGTTCAGGTCGCTCAGAGGATACTGCACGCTGACGGCTTCCGGGTTACCCTGCTCAATAAGACGGCGCTGATATTCCTGCGCATCAAGCAGGCCATGTTTTTCGAGGAAGCGACGGGCCGTCATCGGATATGAGAGCGGCAGGTTCGCACGCTGCATGGTAATAGGGCGATAGAAGTTCGCATCCGCCCAGATATACATGATGTGCGAACTGATAAAGGAGACGAAGAAGAGCGCGGCGACGGGCTTCGCGTAGTGGCGTCGGCGGGTCAGGCTACGCAGTTTTTGCCAGCTCCAGGTGGCAAACAGCATCTCAATCAACAGGATCACCGGGACGCTGATAAACATCAGCTGCCAGTCACGGGCCGTTTCGTTCTGGTCGGGGTTAATCACCAGTTCCCAGACGATGGGGTTGAGATGCAGGTGGAAGCGGGTGAACACTTCACTGTCGATAAGCAGCAGCGTCATCCCCACCGTCGCAAGGATGGCGGACAAGAATCGCATCAGACGCTGCGACATGACGATAAACGTCAGGGGGAACAGGATCAGCAGATAGGTGGCGAAAACCAAAAAGCTAAAGTGACCGACAACGCTTATCCAGGAGTAGATACGCCCGGTGAGCGTTGTTGGCCAGTCTGCGACAAACAGATAACGACAGCCAATGACCGTCGCCAGCAGAATGTTGAACAGGGCAAACCAGTGCCCCCAGCTGACCATCTGGGAGACTTTTTCACGGTAGCGCTGACGATTCGTCACCATAAACTGTTGTTCGTATCCCTTAATGGGCCGGGTCGTTGCTGACGGACGACTGTAAAGCCTGGGCGAACGATTTTGCGATCGCCAGACGCTGAGCCGGAGCAACGCTGGTGTTAATCAGGTTGGTGACCATATTTCCCAAAACCATCAGGGAGAGATCGGTCGGCGTTTTATGTTTTTCCAGTACGTTGACCAGCTCACTGAGCAGTTGTTCAACGTGTTCATCACTGTAGCGGGAATGTTGTGGCATAAATCAAAATCAGTTTGTTGATGAAAGGGCAACATATTACCGTAGCAACAGCTTTTTTTCCCCTTTTTTATCTGTTGTTGCACACATGTCCTGGTGGTGGTTGAATACCGCCCGGTCTAAAAGGAGAGTTTATCATGAGTCTGGAAATCAACCAGATTGCCTTGCACCAGCTTATCAAGCGTGATGAGCAAACCCTTGAAGTGGTGCTGCGCGATTCGTTACTGGAACCCACGGCGACCGTTGTGGAGATGATGGCAGAGCTGCATCGCGTCTACAGCGCCAAAAATAAAGCCTATGGCCTGTTCAGCGAAGAGAGTGAGCTGGCCGATAGCCTGCGCCTGCAGCGTCAGGGTGAAGAGGATTTTCTGGCGTTTAGCCGTGCGGCAACCGGGCGTCTGCGCGACGAGCTGGCGAAATATCCGTTCGCCGATGGTGGGATCGTGCTGTTCTGCCACTACCGCTACCTGGCGGTCGAGTATTTGCTGGTTACCGTACTGAATAACTTAAGCAGCATGCGCGTGAATGAGCAGCTGGACATCAGCTCGACGCATTATCTGGATATCAACCATGCGGATATCGTGGCGCGTATTGATTTGACCGAGTGGGAAACCAACCCGGAATCGACCCGCTACCTGACATTCCTGAAGGGGCGCGTGGGCCGCAAAGTGGCGGATTTCTTTATGGACTTCCTCGGTGCCAGTGAAGGGCTTAACGCCAAAGCGCAGAACAAAGGGCTGCTCCAGGCGGTTGACGATTTCACAGCAGAAGCGCAGCTCGATAAATCCGAGCGCCAGACGGTGCGCCAGCAGGTTTACAGCTACTGCAACGAACAGCTGCAGGCAGGGGAAGAGATTGAGCTGGAGTCGCTGTCAAAAGAGCTGGCAGGCGTCAGCGAAGTCAGCTTCCAGGAATTTACCGCAGAAAAGGGCTATGAGCTTGAAGAGAGCTTCCCGGCGGATCGCAGCACGCTGCGCCAGTTAACCAAGTTTGCCGGCAGCGGCGGCGGGTTAACCATCAACTTTGATGCGATGCTGCTGGGGGAACGTATCTTCTGGGATCCGGCCACCGATACGCTGACCATTAAGGGTACGCCGCCGAATCTGCGCGATCAGCTTCAGCGCCGCACCTCGGGCGGTAAATAGCAGGCACAAAAAACCCCGCAGAAGCGGGGTTTTTTTCGACAGGTTTGCGATTACGCGCGAACGAAGTCGATGTGAGTCAGTTTTGGCTTGAACGCGTGACGCTGAACAGCCTGAACTTTCACTTTTTCTTCTTTACCGCCAACAACGATGGTCAGAACTTCGCTGTAGAATTCAGCTTTGGTCTGCAGGTTCCACAGTTTGTCGTGATCCAGTTCGATTGCAACTGGAGCAGCTTCGCCACCGTAAACGATAGCCGGGAACTTGTTAGCGGTACGCAGGCGGCGGCTCGCACCCTTACCCTGCACGTTACGTACTTCTGCTTCGATAGTAAACATTGATTTCTCTCTGTATTTAAAACCCTACTACAGGCGACCCAGCAGCAGGTGAGTGTTCTGCCTCACGGATGTGAAGCGGGCGGCATTTTATACTCAAATGCCCCTCACATCAATGAAAAGTCCCGCTAACCGCGCAATTCATTGGCGCGACGGAAGCGACCTTCGTAGTCAAAGAGTTTCTCGCGCACCTGCCAGAACTGGCCTTTCTTACGGGCGACCACAAAATCCGGATGGCGCAACAGCACCTGCTGGCGCACGATATCGGCCACGGTGATCCAGCGCAGGGGCACGCCCGGGGTGCGGGTGTGCGGGCGGATAAACAGCTGTTCGAAGGCCGTTCGCTGAGCAGGCGTCTGGACCCGGAAGCGCTCGCTGACGTCCGCCCCGTCTTCGTCGTAATAGGTGATTTTCAACCATTCGCCTTTTTCATCGGCGCCGGGCTGCAATGCCATGCCGGAACAGCGCAGTACCAGCGCATCTTTCAGCTTTAATGCTGCTTTCAGCATGTCGTCCGGGTCAACCAGCACCGTGTCACATTCCCGACAGCGGCGAGCGGCAATGTCGTTTTCGGCGTTGCACTGCGGGCAGTTTTTAAAGCGGAAACGAAAATCGCACTGCTCGCGATGCCCGTCATCATCTTCAAACCAGCCCTGACAGCGGCGGCCAAAATGTTCGATCAGCGTGCCGTCGGCGGTGGTTTTGCCCCAGAAAGTGTTGGCAAACCCACAGGCAGGGCAAAAGACCTGCACGGGCACGTTGTCGCTTTTCCCTTTTGGCGCGCCGACTTCAGGCGTATAGAGATCGTGCGGGTTACCTGCATAATCCAGAATCAGGCAGTCGGTTTTCCCGGGGGCCAGGCGCAGGCCGCGGCCAACAATTTGTTGATACAGACTCACCGATTCGGTCGGGCGCAAAATGGCGATCAGGTCGACGTGCGGTGCGTCAAAGCCGGTGGTCAATACCGACACGTTAACCAGATAGCGGAACCGCTGGGCTTTAAACGCGTCAATCAGGCTGTCGCGCTCCGGGCCGGGCGTCTCGCCGGTGATGAGCGCCGCGTCGCCGGAAGGCAGTAACCCGGTGATTTCCCGCGCGTGCTCAACGGTGGCGGCAAAGATCATCACCCCTTTGCGCGTCTGCGCAAACTCCTCTATCTGGCTGATGATGTGCGGCGTAATGCGCTTTTGCTTTTTCAGCTCCTGGTTAAGATCCGCTTCGCTGAATAACCCGTTGCTTTGCGCCTGCAGGCGGCTGAAGTCGTACTGCACCACCGGCATATCCAGCCGTTCAGGCGGCGTCAGGTAGCCATGTTTAATCATGTAGCGCAGCGGAAGCTCGTAAATGCAGTCGCTAAACAGGGCCTTGTCATCGCCGCGCACCATGCCGTGATAATGGTAGCGATAGATCCAGCCTTTCCCCAGGCGAAACGGGGTCGCCGTCAGGCCCAGCAGGCGCAGGTGAGGGTTCACCTCTTTCAGGTGTGACAGGATTTGCTGATACTGGCTGTCGTCGTCATCGCTGATGCGGTGACATTCGTCGACAATCAGCAGCGAAAATTCGCTGCGAAACAGATCCAGATTGCGGGCCACCGACTGCACGCTGCCAAACACCACTTTGCCGTGGCTCTCTTTACGCTTTAGCCCGGCGGCGAAAATATCGGCTTCCAGCCCAAGCGCACAATACTTGGCATGGTTTTGCGCGACGAGCTCTTTAACGTGCGCCAGCACCAGCACGCGGCCGCGGGCCAGACGCGCCAGTTCGGCAATGACCAGGCTTTTGCCTGCGCCGGTCGGGAGCACAATCGCCGCCGGCTCGCGATGTTTACGGAACCAGGCGAGGGTGGCGTCAACGGCTTCCTGCTGATAGGGACGAAGTGTAAAAGTCATGGGGTCTCGGTTTCGTTATTCCGCACATATACCCGTCATACTTCAAGTTGCCTGTGCGTTGGCTGCACTCGTTCACCCCGGTCACTTACTTATGTAAGCTCCCGGGGATTCACTCCTTTGCCGCCTTCATGCAACTCGAATTATTTAGGGTATAGATAGTATGCCACGAAACTTTTTCCCTTGAGTGGCGCAACCAGACCATTATACTGAACCGTTCCAGACTGCTTCTTTTTTCGGACCTGTTGTCCGACTTCCTGCACCATTAAGGCTAAAAAGATTTCATGCGACTTGATAAGTTTATCGCTCAGCAACTCGGCGTAAGCCGCGCTATTGCCGGGCGCGAAATTCGCGCCAGCCGCGTTACCGTGGATGGCAACATTGTGAGAGACAGCGCCTTCAAACTGCAACCTGACCATCAGGTGGAGTATGACGGCAATCCGCTGACCCAGCAGCATGGTCCGCGCTACTTCATGCTCAATAAGCCGGAAGGCTACGTCTGCTCAACGGACGATCCGGATCACCCGACGGTGCTCTATTTCCTCGACGAACCGGTGGCGCACAAGCTGCATGCCGCAGGCCGCCTCGATATCGACACCACCGGTCTGGTGCTGATGACCGACGACGGGCAGTGGTCGCACCGCATCACCTCTCCACGACACCACTGCGAGAAAACCTACCTCGTGACGCTGGAGTCGCCGGTGTCGGATGACACGGCAGAGCACTTCGCGAAAGGCGTTCAGCTGCATAATGAAAAAGATCTGACCAAACCGGCGGTGCTCGAAGTCATCACCCCGACGGAGGTCCGCCTGACCATCAGCGAGGGGCGCTACCATCAGGTGAAACGTATGTTTGCCGCGGTGGGGAACCACGTTGTTGGCCTGCATCGTGAGCGGATTGGTGCGATCGAACTCGATCCCGAGCTGGCGCCAGGCGAATATCGCCCGTTAACGGAAGAAGAGATCGCCAGCGTCGGTCTGCCTTCGCACTAATTTCAGGAGAACTCTGTGACCACCAGGCCACACTCGTCGTTCAAAATCGTCTTCATTCTTGGCCTGCTGGCCATGCTGATGCCGCTGTCTATTGATATGTACCTGCCTGCGCTGCCGGTGATTTCTGCACAGTTTGGCGTCCCGGCGGGCAGCGCGCAGATGACGCTCAGCACCTATATTCTCGGCTTTGCCCTCGGCCAGCTGTTTTATGGCCCGATGGCGGACAGCCTTGGACGCAAGCCCGTCATTCTGGGCGGGACGCTGGTCTTTGCGGCCGCTGCGGTTGCCTGTGCGCTGGCGCAGACCATCGATCATCTGATTGTCATGCGCTTCTTCCACGGTCTGGCGGCGGCAGCGGCAAGCGTGGTGATTAACGCCCTGATGCGCGATATCTACCCGAAGGAAGAGTTCTCCCGCATGATGTCGTTCGTGATGCTGGTGACGACGATTGCGCCGCTGGTGGCACCCATGGCCGGTGGTGCGGTGCTGGTGTGGTTTAGCTGGCATGTGATTTTCTGGATCCTGGCCCTGGCCGCGCTGCTGGCCTCCGCGATGATTTTCTTCTTTATTGATGAAACGCTTCCCGTCGAGCGCCGGCAGAAATTCCACATCCGAACCACCATCGGCAACTTTGCCTCGCTGTTTCGCCACAAGCGCGTGCTCAGCTATATGCTGGCAAGCGGGTTCAGCTTCGCCGGGATGTTCTCCTTCCTGAGCGCCGGGCCGTTTGTCTACATCGAGCTGAACCACGTTTCGCCGCAGCACTTCGGCTATTACTTTGCCCTTAACATCGTCTTCCTGTTCATCATGACCATCATCAACAGCCGCTTTGTCCGGCGGGTGGGGGCGCTGAACATGTTCCGCGCCGGGCTGTGGATCCAGTTTGTGATGGCGATCTGGCTGGTGGTGAGCGCGTTTCTGGGCGTGGGCTTCTGGGCGCTGGTGGTCGGCGTGGCGGCCTTTGTCGGCTGCGTGTCGATGGTATCATCCAATGCGATGGCGGTGATTCTGGATGAGTTCCCGCACATGGCGGGGACCGCATCATCTCTGGCAGGGACGTTCCGCTTCGGCATCGGCGCTATCGTTGGCGCGTTGCTTTCGATGGCCACCTTTACGACGGCATGGCCCATGCTGTGGGCGATGGCTTTTTGCGCAACCAGCTCGATACTCTTCTATCTTTACGCCAGCCGACCGCGAAAAGCGGCCCACTAAAACACAGAGAAGGCCCGGCAGGGCCTTTTTTGTTGATGCATATCAACCAAACCCTCGTTCGTTTATTCCGTGTTTGTTTATTTTATGTAAAATCTATTTGTGTAAAAAGTCACATCATTGTATTCAAAAAGGTTGAGTTAGATCGCAGAAACGGGTACATATAGCGCCGACGCGAGCCTGGAAACGGATAAAAAAGCGCTGAATAGTGCAGGCTGGCGATGATGTGTTACTATAAATGTAAATAAATTGTGAAGTAAATTTTGCTTCCGGGGAACGAACGTGAATACATTACAACTCTCCATTGTCCATCGCTTGCCCCAGAGCTATCGCTGGTCGGCGGGTTTTGCAGGTTCGAAAGTTGAACCGATTCCGCAAAACGTCGCGGGCTCCGAAAATTGTCTGGTGGCACTCAAGCTGTTAAGCCCGAGCGACGAAAATGCATGGCGGGTGATGGAGCGTCTCAGTCAGGCCCTGACGGATATCGAAGTGGACAGCTCCGTCCTGGAGTGTGAAGGTGAGCCATGCCTGTTTGTGAAAAGCCAGGACGAGTTTGCCGCCACCTGCCGTCTGAAGAATTTTGGCGTTGCCATTGCTGAGCCTTTCTCCGGCCAGTACCCGTTCTGACCGCTAGTCTGCCGACAACAGCTGGCGCGTGTAGCGCTGCGTTGGCGCGCTAAATACGCGCTGGCACTCACCCTGCTCGACCACTTCTCCCTGTCGCAACACTATCACCTGATGGCATAGCGCCCGCACCACCTGTAGATCGTGGCTGATAAAGATATAGGCCAGCCGGTGCTTTTCCTGAAGCCCTTTCAGCAGGGCCAGGATCTGCGCCTGAACGGTTCTGTCCAGCGACGACGTCGGTTCATCCAGAATAATCAGCTCCGGTTTCAGGATCAGCGCGCGGGCAATGGCGATACGCTGGCGCTGCCCACCGGAAAATTCCGCAGGGTAGCGGTGGCGCGTCTCGGGATCTAGACCCACTTCGGCCATGACCCGAATGACCTCCTGCTCGCGCTGCTGCGCGCTCAGGTCGGGCTGATGGACGCGCAGACCCTCTTCGATAATCTGTAACACGCTGAGCCGCGGGTTAAGCGAGGAGTTAGGATCCTGAAACACCACCTGCATGCGGGGCCGCACGGGCAGCATCTGACGGCGGTTCCAGCGGTGCAGCGGCATATCGTCAAAGAGGATCTCGCCCTGGGAGGCGATCAGGCGCAGCAGCGCCAGACCGGTGGTGCTTTTACCCGAGCCGGATTCGCCCACCAGCCCCAGGGATTCTCCCGGGCGCAGCGAGAAGCGGATGTTTTTCAGCACCGGGTTCCGATCGACAATGCGCCGCAGAATACCTTTGCGGATCGGGAACGAGACGGACAGATCCTCAACGCGCAGCAGCGGTGTGCTGTCAGCCGTGAGAGGAACCGGGTCGCCGGAGGGTTCGCTGTCAAGCAGGCGCTGCGTATAGGGGTGCTGCGGCGCGCTCAGCAGCGTTGACGCGGTATTCTGTTCAACACAGCGTCCGTTTTGCATCACCGCGACGCTGTCGGCCAGCTTTCTCACAATGCTCAGGTTATGCGTAATAAACAGCAGGCTCATGTTCAGCTCGTCACGCAGTTCCCGCAGCAGCGTCAGTATTTGCGCCTGTACCGTTACGTCCAGCGCCGTTGTGGGCTCGTCGGCAATCAACAGTTCGGGGCGCGTGAGCAGGGCCATGGCGATCATCACGCGCTGGCGTTCGCCGCCGGAGAGCTGGTGCGGAAAATCATTCAGCCGTTTGGCCGCGTTGCGTATGCCTGTTCGCTCCAGACAGTCCAGAATTTCTCCCCGTGCGGCCTCTTTGCGCATCCCCCGGTGCAGGGAGAGCACTTCATAGAGCTGTTTCTCCAGGCTGTGCAGCGGGTTGAGGGAAACCATCGGCTCCTGGAAGATCATGGCGATTTTGTTGCCGCGAATGCCGCGCAGGGTCTGTTCATCGGCGTGCAGCAGCGAACGGCCGTGAAACAGAATATCCCCTTGCGGATAGCTCACCGGCGGAGAGGGCAGCAGCCGCAGGATGGAGAGCGCCGAAACGCTCTTGCCAGAACCCGACTCGCCCACCAGGGCCAGCGTTTCCCCGGGCTGGATCTGCAGCGACAGGTCGGTGACCACGGTGCGCGTCTCGCCCTGCGTTGAAAAAGCAATCGACAGGTTATCAATACTCAGAAGAGGCTGGGTCATTTTATACCGCCTTGTTCGGATCGAAGGCATCGCGCACGGCTTCGCCAATAAAAATCAGCAGCGACAGCAGCACGGCCACGGAAAGAAAGGCGGCGATGCCTAACCACGGTGCCTGCAGGTTGTTTTTACCCTGCAGCAGCAGTTCGCCGAGCGACGGGGAACCCAGCGGTAGCCCGAAACCAAGAAAATCCAGCGAAGTGAGGGTGGTGATGGAGCTGCACAGAATAAACGGCAGGAAGGTGAGCGTTGCTACCACCGCGTTGGGCAGCATATGGCGGAAAATGATCCCGCGGTCACTCACGCCAAGGGCCTGCGCGGCGCGAATATAGTCGAAATTGCGGGTGCGCAGAAACTCCGCCCTTACCACACCGACCAGCGCCATCCAGCCGAACAGGACGGTAATGCCTAACAACCACCAGAAGTTAGGCTGTACGACGCTGGAAAGCAGGATGATCAGAAACAGCGTCGGCATGCCTGACCAGACTTCAATAATCCGCTGACCCCACAGGTCAATTTTCCCGCCGTAGTAGCCCTGAACGGCGCCCGCCACGACGCCCATGACGCTTGAGAAGATCGTCAGCATCAGCCCAAAGAGAAGCGAGATT
>NZ_QPFW01000153.1:0-12650 GCF_008122455.1 Enterobacter sp. C6 | reverse complement strand
GATGTGGCGCCCGGCGGCAAGGAACATGGAAAGCTCGTCGCGCTCCTGCACGCAGAGGCGGTGAATGGTGACATCCGTCAGCGAGCTGTCTTCCGGATCGCTCGCCAGCACCAGCCCCAGACAGAAGAACGGGCCAGCATCAATCGGCGTGTTGGTCGGAGCCGGAAGCAGCCTGCGCAGGTCGAAGTCAGGATCGTCAGCGTAGAAGACCTGCTCCTGGCAGGGGGCCTGAGAGGCCGGAACGACAACCGGCGCAACCGGCTTTTTCACCGCCTGGCCGACGTGTTTTGCCAGTTCAGAGGGCTCGCAGCCTAACAGAAGCGCCGCGCGCTCGCGGCTGGCGTGCATGCCCACCAGAATGCGGGAGTGCGGATAGCCCTTAATGCTGTTGAACATCATGGCCGGGCCCGTGCGGGTTGGGCGTTTGACCGTGCCGCCTGCGCCGATATGGCGATAGACACCCGCCAGCTCCGCGTTGGGATCGACCGGACGATCGGTTTCAAGATAGTGCCCTTCGTGGCGCTGCAGTAAGGCGATGGCGCTGCGGAGATCGTTAATCTTGTTTTCCATATTTTCCTCCCTCGGTTGAATACCTCCATTTTTATGGCAATGGCCAATAGCATCAATTGCATCATTAATGTTAAATTGATAAGTAAATTAATATCAATATAAGGAGGCGTCTCGTGCAGTTTCGTCAGATGCGCCACTTCATCGTCGTGGCCGAAGAGCTCCACATGCACCGGGCCGCCGAGCGTCTGAACATGGCGCAACCGGCGCTGAGCCAGCAGATAAAGGCCCTGGAAGAGCGTTTAGGCGTCACGCTTTTCAGCCGTGCGAATCGCCGCTTAACCCTGACGCCCGCGGGCGAAGCATTCCTGGTAAAAGCCAGGCTCGCCATCTCCCTCACCGAGCAGGCGGTGCTGGACGCCAGACAAACGGCACGGGGCGAGCAGGGGGTGTTAAACCTCGGATGCGTGTCGAGCGCGATGTTCGACGGCAGGCTGCCCGCCGCGCTTCGCCAGATGCACAGCCGCTGGCCGGCCATTACCATGTCGCTGATGACGGGAAACGTGCAGACGCTCTATGCCGCCGTGCAGAGCAATCAGCTCGATGTGGCCATCATCCGCGCGCCGCTGCCGTCGCTGCCGGACGATCTGCAAAGTCGTCCGTTCACCTCGGAGAAAACGGTGCTGGCGCTGTATCGTCAGCATCCGCTGGCCGGGTCCGCCGCACTGACGCTTTCGTCGGTGAAAGACGAAAAATGGATCTCCCTGCGCGACCCGGAGGGAATGGGGCTGGAACAGTATTTCTATGACGCCTGCAGCGGGGCGGGCTTTCAGCCGGACGTAGTGCAAAACGCGACCGACGTGCCTACGGTGATAAGCCTGGTTTCGGCAGGGTTTGGGCTGGCGCTGTTGCCCGCGTCGGCAAAGGCGGTGAGCGTCGAGAATGTGGTTTACGTGGACATTCTCGACCGGCTGCGGGAGAGCGAACTCACCCTGGTTTGCCACCGGATTATTCGCTCAGAAGTGCTTAAAAAGTTTCTGGTTACCCTCGATCACACCTGACGTCCGGCGGCCCGCAGCAGCTTTTCACGCA
Source organism: Enterobacter sp. C6 (assembly GCF_008122455.1). Taxonomy (NCBI): domain Bacteria; kingdom Pseudomonadati; phylum Pseudomonadota; class Gammaproteobacteria; order Enterobacterales; family Enterobacteriaceae; genus Enterobacter; species Enterobacter sp. C6. The sequence goes on along the minus strand of NZ_QPFW01000153.1, from coordinate 11,051 downwards.
GCCAGGCATTTGCCGGATCCTGGCTGTTTTTCGGGTGCCAGTACATGTTGATGGTAATTGGCTGGAGCGGCAGCGGCGGTGGGAAAATATCCAGCGTGCTGGCGAACTGTCGCAGCATCCGTTCCGGCAGGGTACAGACCAGGTCGGTACCGGCAACCAGCGGTGGCGCCATGGCGTAGCTCTGGGTGGACATGGCGACGTGTCGCTGATAGCCCAGCCCGGCAAGGGTTTGGTCGATAAAGCCGGTAAAGGGATCTCCCGCCGACGACACCACCAGATGGGAAAGCGCGCAGTAGCTTTCCAGATCTAACGGACCTGTTCCGCGCGGATGGCCTTTACGCTGGGCGGTGACAAACGCGTCGTCGAGGAGTTTGCGCCTCACCCAGCCGTCATGAGCGCCCGCGCTCACGCCGATGTAGATGTCCACATCCCCGTTTTCCAGCTGCTGCGGCAGGTCAGCCATCTCCGGCAGGGCGAAGCGCAGGCGGATGCCGGGGGCGTCGGTTCCCACCTGGTTAAGCAGTCCGGTACCGAGCATCAGCGCCGGGTTCTCATGCAGCGCGATAACAAAGGTCCGGCTGCTGGTTTGCGCATCAAATGCCGTGGGGGCAAACATCGCGCTGATGCCGCGCAGTACGTTCGCCACCTGCGGCTTGAGCGCTTCCGCTCGCGGCGTGGGTAATACCCCGCGTCCATGCGGGGAGGGAATGAACAGCGGTTCGCCAAACAGCGAGCGCAGACGCGCGAGACGGGCAGACAGCGCGGGCTGGCTGATGCCCAGCCGAGCGGCCGCATGGGTGATGTTCCTGTCCTGAAGCAGGGCGTCCAGCGTCAGGAGCAGGGCTATGTCCATGTCAGATATCCGCGTCATCGCTCTATTTCGCGCCGCTGGCGTCCCGGTTGGTATAGGTGACTGGGACCCAGGCATAACCGCCTTTCTCGCCTTTCGTCACATAGCCGATGCCCGGGAAAGGCAGGTGCGGGGCGGCAACCAGGTCCTTGTTTTTCAGAAAGTCAGCGAACGCATGCTCGCGTACGCTTGCCGCTTTGTTCTGATCTTCATCGTAGGTGATGGTCACCGCAGGCTGCGGGAACTGAACCGCCGCGGCATGAATGATGTCGCCGACAAAGGTGATTTTCTCGCCTTTACTCGTTAGCGTGTAGAAGGCTGAACCCGGCGTATGGCCGGGATGAACCGTGCCGGTCAGACCCGGGAGAATCTCCGATGTACCGCTAAACGGCACCACTTTCCCCGCGTCAATATAGGGCTTCAAGGTCTTCTGCGCGACGTCAAAGTAGTTCTTGCCGTAGCCGGTTTTCTTCTGATTGTCGTCGTTAAAGAAAAAGTCGATATCCGGTTTGCCAACGAAAACGCGCGCGTTGCTGAACACCACCTTGCCATCTTTCACCAGGCCACCGGCATGATCGGAGTGAGCGTGAGTCAGCAGGACTTCAGTGATGTCCTCGGGTTTTATCCCCTGCGTGGCGAGGCTTTCAACTAGACGTCCGCCGGTATCAGGACCAAAGAGCTGGCCTGAGCCGGTATCCACCAGAATTTTATGTCCGGGCATCGCAATCAGGAACGCGTTGATGGACACCTCTGGCGGGTTGGTCTGGAAATTTTTCGCGAGCAGCGCATCAATGTTTTGCGGCGTAGTCCGGCGCAGCAGCTTGTGCAGATCCTGCGCGACGGTCCCGTCGGTAAACGAGGTGACCAGAACGTCCCCAACCTGAACGCTGTATCCGCCCGCCGGTTGTTTAACGACGTGCTGGGGCGTCTCTGCCGAAGCCTGGAGCGCAGGGTAGAAAAGCAGTGAACTGCAAATCAGCGTGGAAAGAGCAAGTTTTTTCACGGTAAGCATACGAGTCTCCTTTGAAAGTGCTCATCTTACTGCTCCGTAAAATTATAAGAACCTGCCCAGAAATGATAGGACCTATAAACGGGATGGATAGCCAACCGAAGGGCCGGGAAGGCGGGCAATGCCTTTTCCAGCCCGTAAGACCTTATTTTTTCAGCGGTGCGTTCCAGCTATCGAGCGTGGCTTTGGACCAGGCGCCATAAGCGGCATTAGGCAGCACAATCCAGTCGTTGCCGAAATGTTCGGCGCTGGCTTCAACCAGCTCACGCTGCTGCTCGCTCGGCTTTTTGTTTTTAAACTGCACGGCGAAGTCCGGCAGGCTGTCACCGAACAGCATCACGATCTGCTGCTTTTTGAGGATGCTCTGGCGGCGCTCTTCCTTGCTGACCGTATCCAGCAGCACGCTTTCGTCAGACACCTGCGGCAGGCCGAGAGCGTTTAACGTCTTCAGCGTGTCGGCTTTATTTTCCTGCATACGATCCGAGACGTAGTAGATCCGGACCTTGCTTTGATTCACGTGGTCAAGAAACGCTTTCGCCCCCGGGATTAAGCCGGGTTTTCCCTGCTTCTCCCAGTCGCTCCAGGTGTCCCATTGTGTATAGTCGTGACACTGCTCCGCGTCGCGCACCAGCAGAGGGGTGTTATCCAGCACCGTTTCGTCGAGGTCTATCACCACGGCGTAATTTTCGGGCGTTTTCAGATCCTTTAACTTCTCGTTGAAACGCTCGGTGGCAAACCGATAGGTTTGCAGCTGAAGGGCCATAATCTCTGCCGATTTCTGCTGATAGCGCAGCGCCATTTCGTACGCTTTCGGTTCACACAGGTCGCGCCCGGCAGCAGTCGCGGTTGCCGCTGCACTCATAACAGGTAATGCCAGCAGTAATGCCTTAGCCATTGAATTCACGCTTTTTTCCTCAACACCCTGGTTAAAATCCCGAAAGCGTAATGAAATTCAATGACAGAAATATGACGGTCGCGTCGCTAGACCAGCATGTAATACCAGAATAGGGCGACCTCGTCTTTTTCCGGCAAGGCGTTATACAGATAACGATCGTATCCGCCCAGGGTGAACCCGTAGTTACGGTAAAACAGACAGGCAGAGACGTTCACATTTTGTGTTTCAAGCCGTAATCCCGGCGCGTTTACGCTGCGGGCCCAGACGTGGGCGGCGGCCATCAATTTTTGTGCGGCGCCGGTTCTGCGTTTTGTACGCTCAACGGCGATATAATCCACTGAGATAAATTTATTCCAGCCAATTGAGGCGGTAATAAATCCGGCTATTTCACCGTCATCCGTTTCGGCGATAAGAAATATGGCGTCCGGATTAACGCAGTGATTTTCAAGGGTTTGAATGTCGAGCTCGTAGGTTTTTATCCAGGGCTCGGCGACGGCTTCGATATGCAAATCACAATGGATAAAGGGCTCTCGCGCAATGTGGCTAATGGTGAAAGAAAAGTCACAACATTCAAGACGGACGAGGTCCGTATTTAATCCTTTTCGAATCTGCATAATTTTCCCGGTAGTGAGTTATTTCATAAAGAATAGACGAAGCGGTTAAATCCGCTGGGCTAACACACTTTTAATCCTGAACTAAGCTTGTACTTCGTTCCGCGTAAAATGTGGGTCATTCGAGGACAATGAATGGAATTCAGGACATTTCAAAAGCGGTGGGGTGCTGAGTTTATTTCCGATGACGTTGTACGTTTTCGCGTCTGGGCAGAAGGACAGAAAGAACTTACGCTACGTCTGGCCACCGCCGACGTGCCGATGACGGCAACGGGCGACGGCTGGTTCCAGGCAGACGTCCCCGGCGTCACGCACGGTGCAGAATATCAGTTTGTTCTTCAGGACGGCATGGCGGTGCCCGATCCCGCCTCGCGGGCGCAAAAGGGCGACGTTAACGGCCCCTCGGTGGTGATCGATCCCCGACGCTACCAGCCGGTCAACCGCGACTGGGCAGGGCGTCCGTGGGAAGAGACGGTTATTTACGAACTGCACATGGGCACCTTTACCCCGGAGGGCACCTTCCGGGCGGCCATCGACAAGCTGCCGTATCTGGCAGAACTCGGGATTACCCAGCTTGAAGTGATGCCCGTCTCTCAGTTTGGCGGTTCCCGCGGCTGGGGGTACGACGGCGTGCTGCTGTATGCCCCACACTCAGCCTACGGTACGCCGGAGGATTTCCACGCGTTTATCGACGCCGCGCACGGGCTGGGGCTTTCGGTGGTGCTGGATATCGTGCTCAACCACTTCGGCCCCGAGGGGAACTATCTGCCTTTGCTGTCGCCCGCGTTTTTCGATGCACAGCGGATGACGCCGTGGGGCAACGGCATCGCCTACGAGCGCGAGCCGGTGAGGCAGTACATGACCGACGCGCCGCTCTACTGGCTAACGGAATACCGCCTTGACGGCCTGCGGTTTGATGCCATCGACCAGATAAAAGACGGCTCCGACACGCATATTCTCGAGGAGATTGCCACCAGGATCCGCGAGGCCATTCCGCACCGTCACGTTCACCTGACCACGGAAGACAGCCGCAACGTGATTTTCCTGCATCCGCGCGATGAACAGGGCAACGCGCCGCTGTTTACCGGCGAGTGGAACGATGACTTCCACAACGCCGCCCACGTGTTTGCCACCGGAGAGACGCACGCCTACTACCAGGACTTTGCCTTTGAGCCGGAGAAAAAGTTCGCCCGGGCGCTGGCGGAAGGCTTTGTCTACCAGGGCGAAGTGTCTCTGCAAACCGGCAAATCCCGCGGGGTGGAGTGCCGCACGCAGCCGCCGCAGTTCTTCGTCGATTTTATCCAAAACCACGATCAGACCGGCAATCGCGCCCAGGGCGAGCGGCTTATCTCCCTCGCGGGTGCCGACAAGACGCGGGTGCTGCTTGCCGCGCTGCTGCTCTCCCCGCATATCCCGCTGCTGTTTATGGGCGAGGAGTTTGGGGAAACGCATCCGTTCCTGTTCTTCACTGACTTTCACGGCGAACTGGCTAACGCGGTCCGTGAAGGGCGCGCGAAAGAGTTTACCGGTCATGCCGGGCACGATGAAACCGTCCCGGACCCGAACGACGTGAACACGTTTATCCGCTCAAAGCTCGACTGGCATAAAGTCGCCACCGACGAGGGCAAGACGTGGCTGCGCTATACGCGCCATCTGCTGACGCTGCGCCATCGCTATATCGTTCCGCTTCTGCATTCGGGCGGCGCCGTTGAGGGCCATGTGCTCAAGACCGCGCCCGGCATGGTGGCGGTGAGCTGGCGCTTCCCGTCGGGGACGCTATCTCTGGCGCTGAATATCGGCATTAAGCCCGCCGCGCTGCCCGCTCTGGCGGGGGAGACGCGTTTTGCCTCGCCGGAAGTCACCGACGTTTTACCCCCGAACGGTATTGTTGTTCGCTTTGCTGATGGAGAAGCATCGTTATGATCCCTTCCGCCACGTACCGAATTCAGTTCCGTAACGGCATGACGTTCGACCGCGTTGTGGCGCTGGTGCCGTATCTGAAGGACCTCGGCATCAGCCACCTTTACGCGTCGCCCGTGTTCACTGCCACGACGGGGTCCACCCACGGCTATGACGTAACCAACCCGAATGAAATCGACCCCGCCATCGGCGGGCGGGAAGGATTTGACCGCATGGCCGCCGCGCTTAAGCAGGCCGGCATGGGGTTGATTCTGGACATTGTCCCGAACCATATGTCTACCTCGCTGGAAAACCTCTGGTGGCGCGACGTAATTGAATATGGCCAGCAGAGCCGCTATTTTCGCTATTTCGATATCGACGGCTCGCGCCCGCTTACGCTGCCGTTCCTCGGCGACACCTTTGAGGCGGAGCTGGAGAAGGGTGCCCTCACCCTAAAACGTGACCCTGTCACGAAAAAGGCCGCACTGGTCTACTATGACGCCGAGTATCCGCTCAACCCGGGTACGTACAGCGAGGATAAGAGCATCGCTGAACTGCACGACGCGCAAAGCTGGCGGCTGATGTCCTGGCGGGAAGCGCCGAAGCAGCTCTCGTGGCGGCGCTTCTTTGAGATCACCGGGCTGGTCGGCGTTCGGGTTGAAGATGATGCGGTCTTCGACGACACGCACCGGCTGATCCTTGAGCTGGTCCACGCGGGCGTGGTGGACGGCTTGCGCATTGACCATGTCGACGGCCTGGCGGATCCGCTGGGCTATCTGCAGCACCTGCGGCAGGCCACCGGGCCAGACTGCTACATTACAGTCGAAAAGATCCTCGCCAAAGGGGAACAGCTCCCCGCTGACTGGCCGGTATCTGGTACCACCGGCTACGAGTTTATCGCCTCGCTGGCGGAAGTGCTGGTCGACGACGATAGCCTGGGGCGTCTGGAGACCATCCACGACGAGACGCTGGGCATCACGGTCGATCGCCACGCGGAACTGCGCGATGCCAAAGGCCTGATGGCCGATCGTAATTTTGAGGGTGAATTCACCACGCTGCTGAACCTTGCTGAGGATCTGGCACGCCGCAATGAGGTTGCGCTGCCGCGCGAGGAAATCCGCCACGCGCTGCGCGAACTGCTTATTGCGTTTCCGGTCTACCGCACCTATGGCACTCGCGAGGGGTTAACCCAGACGGACGTGGCGCTGCTTAACCGCGTGGTTGCCAGCGTGGAGACGTCGGAAGCGGCGCTCAGCCTGATCGTGCGCATTCTTACCGGCGACCTGCCGGAAGCGTGCTGCGACACCGCCGCGCTGTTCAGGACCCGCTTCCAGCAGCTCACCGGGCCGCTGATGGCGAAATCCGTTGAAGACACGCTGTTCTTCCGCCACAACCTGGAGCTGGCGCTCAATGAAGTGGGGGCCGACCCGACGCCGCGCGCGTTTTCATTATCCCGCTTCCACCAGGAGATGCGTATTCGCCAGGCCCGTCAGCCCGACGCGCTGCTGGGCACCTCCACGCACGATACCAAGCGCGGGGAAGATGCCCGGGCGCGTCTCTACACCCTGACGGAAGCCCCGGAACGGTGGGGTGAAAACCTGGCCCGCTGGCGGCAGATGAACCAGACCCAGGTGCGTTTTCTCAATGACGGTACCGCGCCGAACGCCGCCGATACCTGGATGATCTACCAGGCGCTGGCGGGCGTCTGGCCCGCCACGCTGTCACCGGACGACGCCGACGGGCTGAAATCACTGGAAGAACGTTTCCTTGGCTTCCTTGAGAAAGCGCTGCGCGAGGCAAAGCAGCGCACCGACTGGATCGACAGCAACGAGAGCTATGAGAGCGTGGTGTTGAGCTATGCACGGCACCTGCTTTCACCGGACAACACCCTGTTTCTGCACGATTTCAGCGAGGCGATGCAGCCCTTTATCCGCGCCGGGCTGATGAACAGCCTCAGCCAGACGGTGATCAAGCTCACGGCGCCCGGCGTCCCGGATATCTATCAGGGCAGCGAGGCGCTTAATTTTAGCCTTGTCGACCCGGATAACCGACGGGAGCCGGACTTTCCGGCCCTGGTGCAGCACCTCAGCGCGGCGGATGCCGGGGTGTTTGACAACCCGATATGCTGGCGTGACGGCAGGGTCAAACAGTTCGTTACCGCCACGCTGCTGCGGCTTCGACCGTACTACGACGCGCTTTTCCGCTACGGCGACTGGCTGCCGCTTAAGGTCACCGGCGATCGTGAGGATAACCTGATTGTCTATGCGCGCGTTAAGGACGGCGAGGCGCTGATTGTTGCCGTGCCGCGTCTGGTTTTTGACGTCACCGATGATCATCAGCTGTGGGTCAATACCACGGTCGCGTTACCCGACGAACTGGCCGGGAAGCGCTATCGGGATCTGTTCAGCGGCGAAAGCCGCATGCTGCAAGAAACGCTGGCGTTAACGCCAGAAAAGGGATGTGTACTGGTTCTGCTTACCTGCGAATAATCGTGGAGAACGAAAATGGCAAAGGATACAACGTTTGAAATTCGGGCCGGTCATGGCCAGCAGTTGGGTGCGAATTATGACGGGAAAGGGGTCAACTTCGCGCTGTTCTCCGCTCACGCTGAGCGGGTGGAACTCTGTCTGTTTGACCCGTCCGGGAAAACCGAAATCGCCCGGCTGGAACTGCCGGAATATACCCATGAGGTCTGGCACGGCTATGTGCCCGACCTGAAGCCTGGGGCGCTGTATGGCTATCGCGTCTACGGCCCCTACGACCCGGAAAACGGTCATCGCTTCAACCCGCACAAGCTGCTTATCGACCCCTACGCCCGTGAACTGGTGGGCGATATCGACTGGAACGATGCCCATTTCGGCTATGAGCTGGGGCATGATGAACTCGACCTCAGTTTTGACACGCGTGACAGCGCGCCGTTTACGCCGAAATGCAGGGTCATCGACCCGAACGCCTTTGACTGGCAGGACAACAACCGGCCGAACGTGCCCTGGCCGCATACCGTTGTCTATGAGAGCCACGTGAAGGGCTTTACCCAGATGAACCCGGCCATTCCGCCCGAGCTGCGCGGCACGTTTGAAGGGATGGGGCACAAAGCCTCGGTCGATTATATCAAAAGCCTGGGCATTACCTCGGTGGAGCTGCTGCCGGTTCACTGGTTCCCGGACGATCAGCATCTGCTCGACCGCGGCCTGAAGAACTTCTGGGGCTATAACACGCTGGGCTTCTTTGCTCCGGCGTCGCGCTACTACGGCCCGGCGGGGATTCAGGGCTTTCGCGACATGGTACGCGCCTATCATGACGCGGGCATCGAGGTGATTCTGGACGTGGTGTACAACCACACGGCGGAAGGGAACGAGCTTGGCCCGACGCTGTCGTTTAAGGGGATTGATAATTACAGCTATTACCGCACGCTCCCGGACCAGCACCGGTATTACATCAACGACACCGGGACGGGAAATACGGTCAACACCTCGCACCCGCGCGTGCTGCAGATGGTGATGGACTCCCTGCGCTACTGGGCGGAGTCGATGCACATTGACGGTTTTCGTTTCGATCTGGGGACGATTCTGGGCCGCGAGCCCGAAGGGTTTGACCCGCGCGGCGGTTTCTTCGATGCCATGACTCAGGATCCGGTCTTATCTCGACTGAAGCTGATTGGTGAACCCTGGGATATCGGTCCTGGGGGCTATCAGGTGGGCGGATTCCCGCCGGGCTGGGGGGAGTGGAACGACAAATACCGCGACACCGTTCGCGAGTACTGGAAGGGGGACAACGTCTCCACGGACTTTGCCGCGCGGCTGCTCGGCTCCGGCGATCTGTACGATCTGCGCGGCCGTCGTCCGTGGTCCAGCGTCAACTTCATCACCGCCCATGACGGCTTTACGCTGAATGACCTGGTGTCGTACAACGAAAAGCATAACGCCGACAACGGCGAGGACAATAACGACGGGCATAACGATAACCGTTCTTACAACTATGGCGAGGAGGGGCCAACCGAAAATCCGGACATCATCGCCACCCGGGAGCGGCAGAAGCGTAATTTTCTGACCACGCTGCTGTTCTCCCACGGCACGCCGATGCTGCTGGCCGGGGATGAGTTTGGCCGCTCGCAAAAGGGCAACAATAACGGCTACTGTCAGGACAGTGAGATCTCATGGATCGACTGGAAAGGGCTATCCGAAAATGACGCCGCGCTGCGCGAGTTCACCCGGCGGTTGATTGCCCTGCGCGCGCAGCAGCCGCTGCTGCGTCGTGAGAGCTGGCGCGACGGGCTGGAGATTCGCTGGTTCAATGCCGGAGGCGGTCCACAACAGGCCGAGCAGTGGGATGAAGGCTCGACGCTTGGGGTCTCCATCAGCAGGCCGGATCTGCGGCAGGAGGACGGTATCTGGCACGACGTGCTGATGCTGTTCAACCCGTTTGAAGGCACCGTGCCGTTCCAGATCCCGCAGTTTGGCGAAGGGGGATGGGTGCTGGAGCTGTCTACGGCGGATGATGCTGCCACCGGGACAGCGATCACCGAAACCGTAGAATATGAACTGGCCGGTCGCAGCATAACGCTGTTCCGACGACCTTAATTACAGTGACGCCGCCGCCCGGGCGGCGGTGTCATACAGGGAGGAGATCGTGCGTAACAGCTGCGCGGTCTCGCCAATCGACTTCCCGGCAATGCCGCTCTCCGCGTGGATCGCAATCAGACACGCTTCCCGCACGTCCCGATACTTCATGCACAGCGCTTTCCCTTCCTCCGTGGTAGAGAAAAAAAGCTCTTTACCCGCTTTCTCGCTCGTCACGTAGCCTGCTTTGACCAGCTTTTTCAGGGCATAGGTCACCACGTGGGTATCTTCCACGTTGAGGACGAAGCAGATATCGGCCAGCTTTTTCTTGCGGTCGCGGTGGTTCACGTGATGCAGCAGCGAAACGTCAAAGGCGCCCATATCGGGCTCGCCGGCAGCCGTCATGCAGCGCACCATCCATTTGTTAAACGCGTTGCTGGTCATGATCAGCGCATATTCCAGCTCTGATAACTCCGCGCAGCGCTCGGATACCAGGTGGCGGGAAGAGACGATCCGGCCATCGTTGATATCGTCGCGATCGGGTGAAGCACTCTTTTCTGAGGTCATAACGTTCCTTAGCCAGAAATGTAAACTCATCGATAAAATAAGAACATTTTATTGATAATTTGTTTACATGTTTTTGAGGTTCAGATATAGCTTTTTAGCGCAGGTTTTGCGAAGCCTGCCAACAAAACACAACATCGCTCGCCGCAAATTAAAAAAATAGCCGTCGGCGCGCAACGCTCACTTTCGATAGGGTAAACGTTATGGACGGTACTACGCTGCTGCCGCTGATCGGGATACCGATCGTGGTTATTGGTTTTGCACTGCGCTTCAACCCGCTGCTGGTGGTCGTGGTGGCGGGGCTGGCGACGGGTCTGCTAGTCGGGATGGATTTCGGCATGCTGCTGGAGACCTTCGGCGAGAAATTCGTCAATAGCCGATCGCTGGCCACCTTCATCCTGATCCTGCCGGTGATTGGTCTGCTGGAATATTACGGGCTTAAAGAGCGCGCCCAGGCCTGGGTGGCGAAGATCGCCAGCGCCACCTCAGCGCGTATTCTGATGCTCTATTTTGTCGCCCGTGAAGGTACCGCCGCGCTGGGCCTGATGTCGCTGGGCGGTCACGCGCAGACGGTGCGCCCGCTGCTGGCGCCGATGGCCGAAGGAGCGGCGCTGAACGAATATGGCGAGCTGCCGCAGCACATTCGCGACAAAATCAAAGCCCA
>NZ_QPFW01000152.1:0-12594 GCF_008122455.1 Enterobacter sp. C6 | reverse complement strand
TCCGAGTGGCTGAAGGAGCACGCCTGGAAAGTGTGTATACGGCAACGTATCGGGGGTTCGAATCCCCCCCTCACCGCCATATTTGAAGAAGAGCTCGCATGAAAATGCGGGCTTTTTTTTCGCATGTTGCACGCCTGCGGGGGGATGAGAATCCCCGACCGGGGTTCGACAACTGGCGACAGCCAGTTGGACAGACTGAGAGCGTAGCGAACAGTCTGCCCGCAGGGCGAGCGAAGCGAGTCAATCCCCCCCCTCACCGCCATATTTAAGATGAGAGCTCGTACGAAAGTACGGGCTTTTTTCTTTTGGATCGCACCTGGGGATTCGAACCTTGAGACTCCCTGCGCTCTTTATGCCTGTTGGCGCTGCGCTTACCAGGCCTACGGGTATTGTCGGTCGGGTAAGCGCAGCGCCACCCGACATCATGACCGCACAAAAAACAAAGCCCGGTTTCCCGGGCCTTGAACACAACAGCAAACTCAATAATACGCTTGCAGCGTGCGTTGGCAGAGCGCCGAACGCACGCAGTCCTCTTTGGTGAAGCGTACCACCCCAATCATCTCATCTTCCTCAAAACGTGACATGGCGTCGCTCAGCCCGGATTTCACGCCGGATGGCAGGTCACACTGGGTAATATCGCCGTTAACGATAACCGTCACGTTCTCCCCGAGGCGCGTTAAGAACATCTTCATTTGCGCAGCGGTCACGTTCTGAGCCTCGTCAAGAATGACGACCGCATTTTCAAATGTACGTCCGCGCATATAGGCGAACGGCGCGATTTCCACCTTGCCAATCTCTGGTCGCAGGCAGTACTGCATGAAGGATGCGCCCAGTCGCTTCACCAGCACGTCATAGACGGGCCTGAAGTACGGGGCAAACTTCTCCGAAATATCTCCGGGCAAGAAGCCGAGATCTTCATCAGCCTGCAGTACCGGACGGGTAACAATGATTCTTTCCACGTCCTTATGGATCAGCGCTTCCGCCGCTTTGGCTGCACTAATCCAGGTTTTCCCGCATCCGGCTTCACCGGTTGCAAAGATGAGCTGTTTACTCTCGATAGCATTCAGGTAGTGCGCCTGAGCCTCATTGCGCGCCACAATTGGAGAATTATCACGGCTGTCTCGGGCCATGCCAATTGCTTCTACGCCACTCATCTGCACAAGCGAGGTGACCGATTCTTCTTCACGCTGTTTATGGCTACGTGAATCCCGTCTCAGCACACGTTTTGCTTCGCGACGAGCTTTGATCACTGCTTTTTGTCTTCCCATGGATAGCACCTTGAGTTGTTGGTATTCATCACACGCGCCAGCTTCGGCACGATTATGCGCACGAACATCAGAGGGTTGGCTTCCTTGTAAGCCATTGCTTGCTTTATCGGATGACGATACGGAACAGCTACGCGCACCGTTCTGCACGTCGGTCGAATCAGATTCTTGAGGAAGGGGGGAGAATTTAGTGGTGAGGAAATCGCTGCCGGAGTCTGAGCCTCCGCGCCGGGTGCTGCGGTTGTTATGTTTACCTTGTCCAGTACAGGACGCAACCATTCGCGATCTCCATAGTGATTCAGCATCACTGCCGGGAACTACCGCTGTCTTATCTTAAGTACATCAGGAGTTATCACAAATGCAACATTTATTTTACCTGAATGCAACTTTTAAGACTGCACCTGCAGTGGATTCAGTCTTATATAGAAATATTACAGAAATATAACAACAAGATAGTCATATGAAAAAATAATGTCCCCGCGAACTATCGCAGGGACGATTATCAGGCTTCGATCAGCCCTTGAGCGAGGTACGCGTTACTGTCGCGCGCCCCTGGCAGGGCAAAGAAATAGCCGCCGCCGATAGGTTTAATGTACTCTTCCAGCGCTTCACCGTTGAGCCGCTTCTGCACGGTGAGAAAGCCCTTTTCCAGATCGTGCTGATAACAGACGAACAGCAGCCCCATATCGAGCTGACCGGAGTTGGTCACGCCGAGCGAGTAGCTGTAGCCCCGACGCATCATCAGGCTCGACTGCGTCTCTTTGGTGCGCGGATTGGCCAGACGAATATGGCTGTCCAGCGCAATTACATCGCCATTGGGATCGCGGGCGTAGTCAGGCACATCATGCTCGTTCTTCATACCGAGCGGTGCCCCGCTTTGCTTATCCCGACCAAAGATCGTCTGCTGCTCTTTCAGCGGCGTGCGGTCCCAGAACTCCACGTGGAACTGAATAATCCGCACCGCCTGATAGCTGCCGCCCACCGCCCATGCCGGTTCGCCCTGATCGGCAGTGACCCACACCACCTCCTTCATGAGCGCACCGTCGTGGCTGTCCGGGTTGGCCGTACCGTCCTTAAAGCCCAGCAGGTTCACCGGTGTCTCTTTTCCTTTGCTGCGGGCGGCGTGGTCCGAGATAAACCCTTCCCGCTTCCAGCGCACGCTCAGCAGATCCGGCGTGTGCTTGATGATGTCGCGCAGGGCGTGGATCACCGTGTCCTGGGTATTGGCGCAGATCTGCAGGAGCAGGTCGCCGTGGCACAGCGCCGCGTCGAGAGAATCATTCGGGAAGCGCGTCATTTTTTGCAGCGCCTTCGGCTTCTGTTTTGCCAGCCCATAGCGCGCGTCAAACAGCGATTCACCGAGCGAAACGGTAATGGTCAGGTTATCCGGGGCAATGAATGGCCCCAGAATGCCGGAGTCCATTGGCGGCAGACGCGGGTTCGGCGTATCGGGCGCCGGTCCACCGGCGGTAAGAAACGCGATGCGCGTCGTCAGCAGGCGGAACAGGCGTTCCAGATCGGCTTTATCGCTGGCCAGCGAATCAAAGGCCACCAGCATCATAGATGCCTGCTGCGGCGTCAGGATGCCCGACTGATGCTCGCCATAAAACGGCTGCGTCTCCATGCGGGCATTGGGTGACAGCGTGCCGGGCGCGCTTTGCGGTTTCGCCGCATGCGCCACCGGACAGCCACCGGCCAGAGCAAGCGCGCCCCCCAGCGCCCCTACCCCTTTTAACAACCGACGACGTGAAGGCTCAACCACGTCGTTCTCGCTATGCTTATTCATCGTGCTTAGTCCAGACCCAGTACGCCACGCAGCAGAGAGAGATCTTCCGCCAGGGCGGTGATCGGACCTTTCAGCGCGTTGCGGTCGGCATCGGTCAGCTTGTCGTAGGTCTCAAACCCGTCTTTGGTGCGGTACTTCGCCAGAATGGTGTCGACCTTTTTGAAGTTGGCATCCACTTTGGCCAGCAGCTCGCCGTTCTCTTTCTGCAGCTGAGGACGCAGCAGGTTAACAATTTTCTGCGCGCCGTCGACGTTGGCCTGGAAGTCCCACAGATCGGTATGGCTGTAGCGATCTTCTTCGCCGCTGATTTTGCTGGCGGCCACTTCTTCAATCAGCCCGGCCGCGCCGCCCACCACTTTTGACGGCGGGAAGGCCAGCTCGCTGATGCGCTTTTGCAGCTCCAGCACGTCGCTGTTCAGCTGGTCGGCATACTTCTCCATCCCTTTGGCAGAATTATCGCCGAACAGGGCTTTCTCCAGACGGTGGAAACCGGTGAATTTCGGATCGGCGGCTTTCTGCTCGAAATCATCTTCGCGGGCGTCAATGCTGCCATCCAGGTCAGAGAAGAGCTCGGCGATCGGCTCGATGCGCTCGTAGTGCTGACGGGTTGGCGCATAGAGGGATTTCGCTTTTTCGATATCCCCGGCCTTCACCGCATCGGTAAAGGCTTTGGTTGCCGTCGCCAGGTCCGCCGTCTCTTTGGTGACGTAGGCTTTATACGCGGTAATCGCATCGCCCAGGCTCAGCACCGCAGCGCCTTTCGCCGCATCGGCCGTCGCTTCACCTTTGACGATAAGCTTACCTTTAGGGTTGGTCAGCAGACCGCAGGTCATCTCATACTCGCCCGGCTGCAGGTTGGCGGTCATCTTCTGGCTGAAGCCAGGGGCGATATTTTCACGCTCTTCC
Organism: Enterobacter sp. C6; assembly: GCF_008122455.1. Taxonomy (NCBI): domain Bacteria; kingdom Pseudomonadati; phylum Pseudomonadota; class Gammaproteobacteria; order Enterobacterales; family Enterobacteriaceae; genus Enterobacter; species Enterobacter sp. C6. The sequence goes on along the minus strand of NZ_QPFW01000152.1, from coordinate 8,637 downwards.
ACCACCAGAACCCCTTTCAGGATCTCCCACTCCAGCGCCTTCTGGCTGTGGTTCTGAATAATGAACTGGGTTTTACCGCTGTTCACCGTGAGGGTCATCGGCTCGCACTGCTTATCGTTGACGGTGACTTTAACCTGAGGAACATCCGCGCCCCAGGCGGAGAATGCAGAAGCGAACAGCGCGGCAATGCCTGCGCATAACGCACTACGACGGAACTGAATTGCCATGACTCTTCCCTTTAAAAGTATGTTGTAACTAAATCAACTATTACGGCGCAACGCGCGACGCCTGCGTGCCGGTACGCGGCGGCATAGCGAACAGCACCAGCGCCGGAACCAGATAAATAAAGTACATCGCCACTTCGCTGACGCTCGGCGTTTCCTGATAGCCGAAGATACCTTCGAGCAGGGTGCCGGTCAGAGAGTGCGTGGAGAGGACGTTGCTGAGGTCGAACGCCACGTCCTGGAAGTGGTTCCACAGGCCCGCCTCGTGGAAGGCGCGAATCGCCCCTGCCGCCAGACCCGCGGCCACCAGCAGAATAAACAGGCTGGTCCACTTGAAGAAGGCGCCCAGGTTCAGGCGGATACCGCCCCAGTACAGCAGGAAACCGAGCACCACGGCCGTGGCGAGGCCCAGCATGGCCCCCAGCGGCGGCCAGATCCCCACATCCTGCTGAAACGCCGCCAGCAGAAAGAAAACAGACTCCAGCCCTTCGCGCGCGACGGCGAAAAAGACCATCATAATGAGCGCCCAGCCGTGGTTATTGCCCTTTTGCAGCGCGTTATCCACCGCCTGCTCCAGCTGCACCTTCACGTTACGGGAGACCTTACGCATCCAGAACACCATCCAGGTGAGGATCACCACCGCAATCACGGCGACGATACCTTCAAACAGCTCCTGCTCTTTCTGCGGAAACTCGCCGGTGGTTTCGTTGATGAGGACACCTAAGCCCAGGCAGAGCGCCGCGGCAAGGAAGACCCCGATCCACATGACGCCAATCCAGCGCCCGCGCTGGGTTCGCTTCAGATAACTGGCGATGAGGCTCACGATAAGGGCGGCTTCGAGCCCTTCACGTAACATAATGAGAAATGGAACAAACATGCCGACACCTTAAATGTTTATCGCGGTCAACTGATGCAAAGAAAGGTAAATTCTTGTGATAGTGATTATCATTACGGCAGAAAGAAACACAAGCGAAATGTGCGGTGTTTTGATAACGAGTTGTAAACGCCCAGCCTGATAATAGTTTCAGGCGTTATCGTTAAGTTTATAAGTTATAACGAAAATGCCCATTTACGCTGATTCAGGGCTGTGGCTAAATAACCGCCTCAAACACCTGGTGAAATTAAATTATGTTTAAAATTGTCCATTTCCTGCTGGCGCTGGTCATTATTCTCGCGCTTGCCTGGCTGGTGAGTTTCGACCGCCGAAAAATTCGCATTCGTTTTGTTTTACAGCTGATTGTCATAGAAATTGCACTGGCGTTCTTTTTCCTGCACGCCGAAAGCGGGTTATTCCTGATTAAATACGTCTCAGGATTTTTTGAGTCGCTGCTCAAATTTGCCGGTGAAGGCACCAATTTCGTCTTTGGCGGCATGGGAGAAAAAGGGCTGGCGTTCATTTTCCTCGGCGTACTTTGCCCGATTATTTTTATTTCCGCGCTGATTGGTATTCTTCAGCACTGGCGGATCCTGCCGATTTTTATTCGGGTAATCGGTACGCTGCTGTCAAAACTGAACGGTATGGGCAAGCTGGAATCCTTTAACGCGGTGAGTTCGCTGATCCTCGGTCAGTCGGAAAACTTCATTGCCTACAAAGGCGTGCTGGGCGATCTCTCCTCTCGTCGACTCTTCACCATGGCAGCCACGGCGATGTCGACGGTCTCCCTGTCGATTGTCGGGGCGTATATGACCATGCTCGACGCTAAATTTGTCGTCGCGGCGCTGATTCTGAACATGTTCAGCACCTTTATTATTCTCACGGTCATCAACCCGACGCGCCCGGAAGCGGAGCCGGATATCAAACTGGAAAAACTGCATGAATCGCAGAGCTTCTTCGAGATGCTTGGCGAGTATATTCTGGCCGGTTTTAAAGTGGCGATGATTATTCTGGCGATGCTGATTGGTTTTATCGCGCTTATTAGTGCCGTTAACGCCCTCTTCTCCAGCGTATTTGGCATGAGCTTCCAGCAGATCCTGGGCTATGTATTTTATCCTCTGGCATGGCTGGTGGGGATTCCGCTGAGCGATGCCTTAAACGCGGGCAGCATTATGGCAACCAAGCTGGTGGCGAATGAATTTGTGGCGATGATTGAGCTGCAAAAAATAGCGCACCAGATGTCCCCGCGCGGGCTGGGCATTTTATCCGTCTTCCTGGTGTCGTTCGCGAACTTCGCCTCCATCGGCATCGTGGCCGGGGCGATTAAGGGCCTGAACGAGCAGCAGGGTAACGTGGTATCGCGGTTTGGTCTGCGTCTGGTGTACGGTGCGACCCTGGTGAGCCTGCTGTCGGCGAGCTTTGCGGGGTTGGTGCTGTAAGTTTTGTGCCGTTTGTGCCCGGCGGCGCTTCGCTTGCGCGGGCCTACGATACAATAACGGCGGGTTATCCCGCCGTTTTCATTAAAACTGCACGCACACCGGCTGGTCGACACGCATTACCGACTCCTGCGCGAAGCGTGACTTATAAATCCCGCGCAACGCTTCGATGTTCTTCTCGCTCAGCGCATCTTTACCGTGGATCAGCATCAACGCCTTGCTCGGTTCACGCGCCACTTTTCCGTCGTTCCCCAGCCACTGTCCGCGGGCATCAAATACCGTTAAGCCATCGCGAAAGCGCGGCGTCACGTCCTGGTCAACAAACTGCTGCCATTCGTTGCTGGTGATCTGCGCCCCGGCAGGACGGTTTAAGCCGAAATAGAGCGTGGTTTGCTGCATCTGGTTATCCGCTCTGCAGGTTTCTACCGCCGCATGTTGCGATGGCGCGTTACAGCCCGCCAGCATCAATAATGCCGCCGCCATTAACCCTGTTTTGATTGTCATGCTTCGCTATCCTCATTGTTATAAGCACAGCGATATCAACGCAAATTGCAGAATTTAGCAAGAGAGGTTTATTCCCTCTCCCCTTTGGGGAGAGGGTTAGGGTGAGGGGAGAATTATTCCGGCTGCAGCTTAGACGGCGGTGCGGAGTGGTAGTGCGCGTCTGCTTCCGCAAAGCGTTTCTGCATGGAGGCAGACGGTGCTTTACCCAGCAGGCTGAACACCACGATGCCGATGCTGCCGAAGAGGAAGCCTGGGATGATTTCGTACAGGCCCAGCCAGGCGAACTGTTTCCAGACGATAACGGTCAGCGCACCGATAATCATTCCCGCCAGCGCGCCGTTACGGGTCATACGTGACCACATGACGGAGAACAGCACGACCGGACCAAACGCCGCACCAAAGCCCGCCCACGCGTAGCTCACGAGACCCAGCACGCGGTTTTCCGGGTTGGCCGCCAGCGCGATGGCAATCAGCGCCACCACCAGCACCATAAAGCGCCCTACCCACACCAGCTCTTTCTGGCTCGCGTTTTTACGCAGGAAGGCTTTGTAGAGGTCTTCGGTAATTGCGCTGGAGCAGACCAGCAGCTGGCAGCTCAGGGTGGACATTACCGCCGCCAGGATCGCGGAGAGCAGAATACCGGCAATCCACGGGTTAAACAGAATCTGCGCCAGCTCGATAAACACGCGCTCGGCGTTCTGGTTTACCGCGCCCGCCTGCGCCGGGTTATTGCTGAAGTAGGCAATACCGAAGAAGCCGACCGCACACGCGCCCGCCAGACACAGGATCATCCACGTCATACTGATGCGGCGCGCATGAACGATGGTGTGGTGAGAATCCGCCGCCATAAAGCGCGCCAGAATGTGCGGCTGACCGAAGTAGCCCAGACCCCAGCCCATCAGGGAGACGATGGCGACAAAGTTCAGCCCTTTCAGCATGTCGACGTTTTCGATGCTCTTCTGCTTGATCACTTCCAGCGAATCGCCAAAGCCGCCAACGGTGAAAATCACAATCACCGGGGTCAGGATCAGGGCGAAGATCATCAGGCTCGCCTGCACGGTGTCGGTCCAGCTTACGGCCAGGAAGCCGCCCACGAAGGTATAGAGGATGGTCGCCGCAGCACCGGCCCACAGGGCGGTTTCGTAGCTCATGCCGAAGGTGCTTTCGAACAGGCGCGCACCGGCCACGATGCCGGAGGCACAGTAGATGGTGAAGAACACCAGGATCACCACCGCCGAGATAATACGCAGCACGCGGCTGTTATCTTCAAAGCGTCCGGTGAAGTAATCCGGCAGCGTCAGGGCGTTATTGTTGGCCTCGGTGTGCACGCGCAGACGGCCTGCCACCAGCTTCCAGTTGATCCACGCGCCGACGGTCAGACCGATGGCGATCCAGCTTTCAGAGATACCGGAGATGAAAATCGCGCCCGGCAGCCCCATCAGCAGCCAGCCGCTCATGTCGGAAGCGCCCGCAGAAAGCGCGGTCACCATCGGGCCTAAACTGCGTCCGCCCAGAATGTAGTCGTCAAAGTTCTTTGTTGAACGCCATGCCAAAAACCCTATCAGGATCATGCCAAATATATAAACGAGAAATGTCACCAGCATCGGTGTGCTAATAGCCATTCAAATTCTCCAAAAGTGTCGAGCGACAACCGTCCGGGTTGCCTTGTTATATGATCACCGGAACGTGGTGACGGTATCTTGTGTTTCGGTGAGGCGCGCTATCCTGCCGTATGCGCCCTCCGCTGACAAACGATTTAACACTGCATTTACATCAATTTCATCCCCGGCTTGATACGAGTTTCCTATAGGTTGCACTCGCTCACGCTTTTACGGGTTGCACCTTTTAAAAGTGTTAACTCCCGCATAAAAACAGGCTTCCCGGGACAAAGGCAGCACGTTTTTCCAGCTAACCATCCGTTAACAATTCATTCATTTCCCGGGTTGCAAACCAGGTCACATTTAACACGGTTGCACAAAGTTGCAACATGGTGGATATTTCACGCTAACGACCAAACACGATGAAAGCACAACAGGAGCTTTGGCATGGGTATGACCACCATGGGGGTTAAGCTGGATGACGCAACCCGCGAACGGATTAAGACCGCAGCAACCCGCATTGACCGTACGCCGCACTGGTTAATTAAGCAGGCGATTTTTAACTACCTCGAAAGACTCGAGAGCGACGAGGGGCTGCCGGAGCTGCCTGCCCTGCTGGCCGGTGCAGCGAACGAAAGCGAGGAAGCGCCAGCCGCTGGCGACGAGAGCCATCAGCCGTTCCTTGAATTTGCCGAGCAGATCCTGCCGCAGTCCGTCAGCCGTGCCGCCATCACCGGCGCGTACCGCCGCGCCGAAACCGACGCCGTACCGATGCTGCTGGAGCAGGCTCGCCTGCCGGAAGCCGTTGCCGCGCAGGCGCACAGCCTGGCGTACCAGTTGGCTGACAAACTGCGTAACCAGAAGACCGCCACCGGCCGCGCCGGGATGGTTCAGGGTCTGCTTCAGGAGTTCTCCCTTTCCTCACAGGAAGGGGTGGCGCTGATGTGCCTGGCGGAAGCGCTGCTGCGTATTCCGGATAAAGCCACCCGCGACGCGCTGATCCGCGACAAGATCAGCAACGGTAACTGGCATTCCCACATTGGCCGCAGCCCGTCGCTTTTCGTTAACGCGGCGACCTGGGGCCTGCTGTTTACCGGCAAGCTGGTCTCGACCCATAACGAAGCCAACCTGTCCCGCTCCCTGAACCGCATCATCGGCAAGAGCGGCGAGCCGCTGATCCGCAAAGGTGTGGACATGGCGATGCGCCTGATGGGCGAGCAGTTCGTCACCGGGGAAACCATTGCCGAAGCGCTGGCGAACGCCCGCAAGCTGGAGGATAAAGGTTTCCGCTACTCGTACGACATGCTCGGCGAAGCGGCCCTGACCGCCGCCGACGCGCAGGCCTATATGGTCTCTTACCAGCAGGCGATCCACGCCATCGGTAAAGCGTCCAACGGTCGCGGTATTTATGAAGGCCCGGGCATCTCGATTAAGCTTTCCGCCCTGCACCCGCGCTACAGCCGCGCGCAGTACGACCGGGTGATGGAAGAGCTCTACCCGCGCCTGAAGTCCCTGACCCTGCTGGCGCGCCAGTATGACATCGGCATCAACATCGACGCCGAAGAGGCCGACCGTCTGGAGATCTCCCTCGACCTGCTGGAAAAACTGTGCTTCGAGCCGGAGCTGGCGGGCTGGAACGGCATCGGCTTCGTTATCCAGGCCTACCAGAAGCGCTGCCCGTTCGTCATTGATTACCTGATTGACCTGGCCAGCCGCAGCCGCCGTCGCCTGATGATCCGTCTGGTGAAAGGGGCCTACTGGGACAGCGAAATCAAACGCGCCCAGATGGAAGGGCTGGAAGGCTATCCGGTCTATACCCGCAAGGTCTATACCGACGTCTCTTACCTCGCCTGCGCGAAAAAGCTGCTCGGCGTGCCGAACCTGATCTATCCGCAGTTCGCCACCCACAACGCCCACACCCTGGCGGCAATCTACAGCCTGGCCGGGCAGAACTACTACCCGGGCCAGTACGAATTCCAGTGCCTGCACGGCATGGGTGAACCGCTGTATGAGCAGGTGACCGGTAAAGTGGCGGACGGCAAGCTGAACCGCCCGTGCCGTATTTACGCCCCGGTAGGTACCCACGAAACCCTGCTGGCGTACCTGGTGCGTCGCCTGCTGGAAAACGGCGCGAACACCTCCTTCGTTAACCGCATCGCCGACACCACGCTGCCGCTCGACGAGCTGGTCGCCGATCCGGTGCAGGCCGTTGAGAAGATGGCGGCGCAGGAAGGCCAGATTGGCCTGCCGCATCCGAAGATTGCCCTGCCGCGCGAGCTGTACGGCAAAGGTCGCGTTAACTCGGCGGGCCTGGATCTCGCCAACGAACACCGTCTGGCATCCCTCTCCTCTGCCCTGCTCAACAGCGCATTGCAGAAGTGGCAGGCCAAACCGATGCTGGAGCAGCCCGCTGCTGACGGCGACATGCAGCCTGTTATCAACCCGGCAGAGCCAAAAGATATCGTCGGCTACGTGCGTGAAGCCACCGATGCGGAAGTGGATCAGGCGCTGGACAGCGCGGTGAATAACGCCCCTATCTGGTTCGCCACGCCGCCACAGGAGCGTGCCGCCATTCTGGAGCGCGCGGCGGTGCTGATGGAAGATCAGATGCAGTCGCTCATCGGTATTCTGGTGCGCGAAGCGGGTAAAACCTTCAGCAATGCTATCGCCGAAGTGCGCGAGGCGGTCGACTTCCTGCACTACTACGCCGGTCAGGTGCGCGATGATTTCGACAACGAAACCCACCGTCCGCTCGGCCCGGTCGTCTGTATCAGCCCGTGGAACTTCCCGCTGGCGATCTTCACCGGCCAGATTGCCGCCGCCCTGGCCGCTGGCAACAGCGTGCTGGCAAAACCGGCAGAGCAGACTCCGCTGATTGCCGCGCAGGGCATCAACATTCTTCTGGAAGCAGGCGTACCGGCGGGCGTGGTCCAGCTGCTGCCGGGCCGCGGTGAAACCGTGGGCGCCAAACTGACCTCCGATAACCGCGTGCGCGGCGTGATGTTTACCGGTTCGACCGAAGTGGCCTCGCTGCTGCAGCGCAATATTGCCACCCGTCTGGATGCGCAGGGTCGTCCTACTCCGCTCATCGCGGAAACCGGCGGCATGAACGCCATGATCGTTGACTCCTCTGCCCTTACCGAGCAGGTGGTGGTTGACGTACTGGCCTCCGCCTTCGACAGCGCCGGTCAGCGCTGCTCCGCCCTGCGCGTGCTGTGCCTGCAGGATGACGTGGCGGACCACACGCTGAAGATGCTGCGCGGCGCGATGGCCGAATGTCGCATGGGCAACCCGGGCCGTCTCACCACCGACATCGGGCCGGTGATCGACGCGGAAGCCAAAGCCAATATTGAAAACCACATTCAGGCCATGCGCGCGAAAGGCCGTCCGGTGTTCCAGGCGGTGCGAGACAACAGCGAAGACGCCCGCGAGTGGCGTTCCGGCACCTTTGTGCCGCCTACGCTTATCGAGCTGGCAAGCTTCGACGAGCTGAAAAAAGAGGTCTTCGGTCCGGTGCTGCACGTGGTGCGCTACAACCGTAACAACCTCAACGAGCTGGTTGAGCAGATCAACGCCTCCGGCTATGGCCTGACGCTCGGCGTACATACCCGTATCGACGAGACCATCGCGCAGGTGACCGGCAGCGCCAAAGTGGGCAACCTGTACGTTAACCGCAACATGGTTGGCGCGGTCGTGGGCGTGCAGCCGTTCGGCGGTGAAGGTCTCTCCGGCACCGGCCCGAAAGCGGGCGGTCCGCTCTACCTGTACCGTCTGCTGGCGAACCGTCCGGAGAACGCGCTGGGCGTCACCCTGGCGCGTCAGGATGCGGAGTATCCGGTGGATGCACAGCTCAAAACCGTGCTGACCCAGCCGCTGGAAGCGCTGATCGCCTGGGCGGAAAAACGTCCTGAACTGCGTGCCGTGGCGCAGCAGTATGGCGAGCTGGCACAGGCCGGTACGCAGCGTCTGCTGCCGGGGCCAACCGGCGAGCGCAACACCTG
>NZ_QPFW01000151.1:0-12413 GCF_008122455.1 Enterobacter sp. C6 | reverse complement strand
AGCACGCGGCCAATCATGATGCTGTCCGGACCACCGAGCAGTTCCGGGATCACAAACTCCCCCACCGCCGGGATAAAGACCAGCATCGACCCGGCGATGATGCCGCCTTTGGTCAGCGGGACAATGACGCTGAAGAAGGTTTTTAACGGGCGCGCGCCGAGATCGAGCGACGCTTCCACCAGCGAATAATCAATACGCGTCAGCGCCGTGTAAATCGGCAGCACCATAAACGGCAGATAGGCGTACACAATGCCGATATAGACCGCGAGGTTGGTGTGCAGGATCGTCAGCGGCTGATCGATAACTCCCAGCCACATGAGAAAGTTATTCAGCACGCCGTTGTTTTTCAGGATCCCCATCCAGGCGTAAACGCGGATCAGGAACGAGGTCCACGACGGCAGGATCACCAGCAGCAGCAGGATGTTACGCGTCGACGGCTTGCTGTGCGCCACCGCCCACGCCAGCGGGTAGCCCATCACCAGACAGCAGAGCGTCGAGATCGCCGCCACCTGCAGTGACTGCAGATAGGCTTCGAAATAGAGCGGGTCGTCGGTGAGCTGCAGGAAGTTGCCGAGATTAAGCGTCAGCGTCAGCTGCCCGTCGGCCCAGTCCAGCAGGTTGGTATAGGGCGGTATCGCCCGCGCCATTTCCGCCAGGCTTATCTTGAAAACAATCAGGAACGGCAGCAGGAACAGCAGGATCAGCCACACGTACGGCATGGCGATCACCAGCTTGCGGCCGTGTTTCATCTGCATGCGCGTCAGTAAACCGGCAATGGCACCCGGCTTTTCTACGCGGGCTGGAGGTTCAAGTGTGCTCATGATCGCTCCTTATACCGTCAGCACGACGCAACTGTCAGCGTCCCAGCACAGGCGCACTTCGTCGCCCCAGGTCGGCTGTCCCTTGCGATAGCGATGTTCGTTCTGCAGCTGCGCGCTGAGCATCTGCCCACTTTTCAGGCGCACGTGGTAGATGGACAGATCGCCCAGATAGGCGATGTGCACCACTTCGCCCACGGCAAAGTTATAGCCATCGGCAGGCGGATCCTCACAGAGCATGATTTTCTCCGGACGCAGCGCGACGTAGACCGGCACGTTATCCACCACCGAGTTATCAGGATCGACCTTAAGCGGATGCTGCAGCCCCGGCGATTCGATAACCAGGCCATCCTCCTGACGATCTTTCAGCAGCCCTTCGAAGACGTTAACCGAGCCAATAAACTCCGCACTGTAGCGGGTGGTCGGATGCTCATAAATCTCTTCCGGCTCGCCAATCTGCACGAACTTGCCGCGGTTCATGATCGCGATACGTCCGGCCATGGTCATGGCTTCTTCCTGGTCGTGGGTCACCATCACGCAGGTCACCCCCACGCGCTCGAGGATATCGACCACTTCGAGCTGCATACGGTCGCGCAGTTTTTTATCCAGCGCGCCCATCGGTTCATCAAGCAGCAAGAGTTTCGGGCGTTTTGCCAGACTGCGGGCCAGGGCCACGCGCTGGCGCTGGCCGCCGGAGAGCTGGTGCGGCTTACGCTTCGCGAACTCCTGCATGTGCACCAGGCTCAGCATCTCGGCCACGCGCGCGGTAATTTCCGCTTTCGGCAGTTTGTCCTGCTTCAGGCCAAAGGCGATGTTCTGCTCCACCGTCATGTGCGGGAACAGCGCGTAAGACTGGAACATCATGTTGATCGGGCGCTGATACGGCGGCACGCTGGAGAGATCCACACCGTCGAGCATGATCTGCCCGGCAGTGGGCTGTTCAAAACCGGCCAGCATACGCAGCAGGGTCGATTTACCGCAGCCAGAGGCCCCCAGAAGGGCAAAAATTTCGCCTTTAAAGATCGTCAGGCTGACGTCGTCCACGGCATGCTGGCCATCGAAAGATTTGGTGAGGTTACGTATTTCAAGAAGCGGGGTCAGCGCTTTACGGACTTTCGCCTGCGGGCGGGGGATCGCGTCATTCACGGGGTGTTCTCCGGTAGAGATCAAATCATGGTGCAGGCGCACCAGAACGGTGCGCCTGTTGCCGGACACGCTTCGCTTGCCCGGCCTGTGACTCACGGTAACTTATTTACCGCTTTTCACCTTGGTCCACGCGCGGGTACGCACGCGGTCGATTTTTGGATCCTGTACTTTCAGGGTGAAGAGCTTGGCGAACACATCCGCTGGCGGATAGATAGCCGGGTTATTGCGGATCTCTTCGCTCACCAGCGGCACGGAGGCCTTGTTACCGTTCGCGTAGTAAACGTGGTCGCTGATGTGGGCGATCACGTCAGGACGCATCAGGTAGTTGAGGAACTGATACGCTTCGTCTTTGTTTTTAGCGTCAGTCGGCATCGCGAAGACGTCAAAGAAGGCCAGCGCCCCCTCCTTCGGAATGAAGTAAGAGACGTTCACGCCGTTTTTCGCCTCTTTCGCGCGGTTAGCCGCCTGCCATACGTCCCCTGCCCAGCCGATCGCGACGCAGATGTCGCCGTTTGCCAGGTCGTTAATGTACTGGGACGAGTGGAAGTAACGAATGTTTGGACGCAGCTTCAGCAGCAGATCGGTCGCCGGACCGGTGTAATCATCGGCTTTACTGCTGTTCGGGTCTTTGCCCAGGTAGTTCAGCACGGTGGCGAAAATCTCTTCCGGCGCATCGAGGAAGGAGACGCCGCAGCTTTTCAGCTTCTCAAGGTTTTCCGGCTTCAGCACCACGTCCCAGCTGTCCAGCTTCACGTCCGGGCCCAGCACCGCTTTGACTTTATCAACGTTGTAGCCGATACCGGTAGTCGCCCACAGGTAAGGCATGGCGTATTTGTTGTCCGGGTCATGCTTAGCCACCAGCTTCAGCACCTCCGGATCGAGGTTTTTCCAGTTCGGTAACTTGCTCTTGTCCAGCGGCTGGAAGACGCCTGCCGTCAGCTGACGCTCCAGGAAGCTTGCGGAAGGCACCACGAGGTCAAACCCGGTGCTGCCCGCCATCAGTTTTCCTTCCAGCACTTCGTTGGAATCGAACACGTCATAGACCACTTTAATGCCGGTCTCTTTTTCAAAATTTGCCACCGTGTCCGGCGCAATATAGTCAGACCAGTTATAAACGTGCAGCGTTTTTTGTTCCGCAGCGAGCGTGCCGGCAGAGACGGCCATCAGAGCACCCGCAACCAGACCCGATAACCATTTTTTATTCAAGGCGATCATAGTGTTATTCCTTCTGAAAGCTCGTTAACAAACGAACTAAAACTGTGCAATCTGAAGATATGCAATAATCATGCATAGTTTGTCGCTCTGCCCAAAATAAAAAGAAACCTCTTTACCCGGCAGTTTCCGCTCGCTTTTTTAAGCATCGCAAGAATAACTGTAGCCCGTGTCCCCGGCTATAGCCCAGACGAAAAAACGCCTTTTATCAATTTTTTATGCAGGTTATGTCTACGTGATAAGCCGAAACGGCCTTCAGGGAGGTGAATAATTCTTTAAAGAAAGGTTAAAAGCAGCAGAAAAAATGGCCTTCTGCAGCCGCCATGGCAGCGACTGCGCAAAAGTCAGACAGGCTTAGTGAAGAAAATTGGGAGATGCATCATTATTCTCTGCATCATCTTCCGCGCTATACAGCAGATGGTGTGCATTGGCTTCCATCATCACCATCGAAATTTGCTCTTCGCTCAAGCGCATAAACCAGGCGAACTGCTTGAACGACAGCCCTGCCCCGGAGAATAAAGACTGGCAAACGACCAGTTTTGGCAGATTATCGTCCTGTATGTCGAGAAATGCCTTCACCGTCAAAGAACTGGCATTGATGGCCGACAGGTCGGAGGCCAGCGCCAGCAGCGCGGACGGCTTCACTTCGGCCAGCGCGGAGAAAAGGATCACGTCGTTAATGAGATCGATTTTGGCATCGAAAATGCCGTCGAAATTCTGCATATGAGGCAGATGCAGCGCCTGGCAGGAATCGCATTCGAAGAACGTAATTCCGGCATCATCAAGCCATTGACGTAACGTATCCAGTGTAGGTACGACCTGTAAATCCATCGCGATGCAGCCTCTTTAATAAAAACTTCGCATAGGGTACTCAAAAAGCGCGCGGTAATCCATTTAACCACCCGTTTTCAGACAGTAGCCCGGCGTGGCATGACGCTCGATCCATAAGATCATTTTACCCGCAATATCGACCCCGGTGGTTTTTTCCACGCCTTCCAGCCCCGGCGAGGCGTTCACCTCCATCACCAGCGGCCCGCGCGTCGCCCGCAGAAGATCTACACCCGCCACGTCCAGTCCCAGGGTTTGCGCGGCTTTCACCGCAATTTCCCGCTCGCGGTCGCTGATATCGGCTACACGCGCGACGCCGCCGCGGTGAAGATTAGAGCGGAAATCGCCCTCTTTCGCCTGACGCTCAATGGCTGCCACCACCTCGTTTCCCACGACGAAGCAGCGGATGTCGCGCCCTTTGGCCTCTTCAATATACTCCTGCACCAGAATGTGGGCATTCAGCCCGCGGAAGGCGTCAATCACGCTCTCCGCTGCCTGACGCGTCTCCGCCAGCACCACGCCAATGCCCTGGGTGCCTTCCACCAGCTTGATCACCAAAGGGGCGCCGCCAACCATGTCGATCAGATCGCTGGTGTCGTCCGGTGAATGGGCAATCCCCGTGACGGGGAGATCGATCCCCTGACGGGCAAGGAGCTGCAGCGAGCGCAGCTTGTCGCGGGCGCGGGAAATGGCAACGGATTCGTTGAGCGGATAGCTGCCCAGCATCTCGAACTGGCGCAGCGCGGCGGTGCCGTAGTAGGTAATCTGGGAGCCGATGCGGGGGATGACCGCATCAAAGTGCGGCAGCTTGCGGCCTTTGTAGTGAATCGACGAGGCGGCCGGGTCGATGTTCATATAGCAGGACATCGGGTCGAGGATCTCAACCTGATGCCCGCGTTTCGCCGCCGCTTCTCTCAGGCGCTTACATGAATAGAGCGTTCCATCCCGGGACAATATGGCAATTTTCACCCTGCACCTCTCTGAAGACATGGAAAAAGCCTGCGTATCATATACGCAGGCAGGCACAGGATAAATGGACTATCGCGTCGCCCAGCCCTGTTTGTGCAGATAATCAAGAATAAACGGGCGATTTTCTTTAATGATGGTGCGACGAATATGGTCGGTCCAGGTATCACGACGGTTATTGCTGCCGCGCGTCATGTAGTAGTTCGCCAGCTCTTCATCGTATTGATTCAGGACATCCTGATCGACCGGCTGGTAGTGGTTTTCGTGCACCAGCATCGCCGCAGGAATGCGCGGCTTCAGATCCGGGTTATCCGCCGGCCAGCCGAGGCACAGGCCAAACAGCGGCAGCACGTGTTTTGGCAGCTTCAGCAGCTCGGTCACGCTTTCGATGTTATTGCGCAGGCCGCCGATGTAGACACCGCCTAACCCCAGCGACTCCGCCGCCGTGAAGGCGTTTTGCGCCATCAGCGCGGTATCCACCACGCCCAGCAGCAGCTGTTCGGCCAGCCCCAGCTCGGCCTCAGGGCAGATCTGCAGATGACGGTTGAAGTCGGCGCAGAACACCCAGAACTCCGCTGCCTGCGCCACATGCTTCTGCCCGCCGGTCAGCGTCACCAGTTGCTCACGCATGGCTGGGTCGGTGATGCGGATAATGGAGGTGCACTGCAGGAAGCTCGAGCTCGAGGTCGCCCTGGCGCTGTCGATGATCGCGTTACGCTGCGCCTCGGTAATCGGCTCATCGGTGAAGTGGCGAATGGAACGGTGGGAACGGAGCAGGTCAATCGTGGGTGTCATCTTGTCTCTCTTTGTCGTGCTTAATACGTATTGCAGCCAGTATAGGCAATGATTTGCGCGATGTAATTGGCGAAACATAGCCTGACTGTATCAAAGCGACAGGCGAAACCTTCTTTAATGGCGGCAGGTTATCGGGCACTATATGTCCTATTCGCCGTCAGGCTTGTTTTTTGAGGAGAGAGAAATGTTTGCAGTAATTTTTGGTCGTCCAGGGTGCCCTTACTGTGTGCGCGCGAAAGAGCTGGCTGAGAAACTGACCGAAGAGCGCGATGACTTCAACTTCCGCTATGTGGATATCCACGCGGAAGGCATCACCAAAGCGGATCTCGAAAAAACCGTCGGCAAGCCGGTTGAAACCGTACCGCAGATCTTCCTCGATCAGAAACACATCGGCGGCTGCACTGACTTTGAAGCTTACGCCAAAGAGCATCTGGGCCTGTTTGCTGCCCAGTAATGAAATGAAAGGACGCCCTCACCGAGAGGGCGTTTTTATTTGTGGTGCCGTCGGTGCCGAAGCAGACTGCGCACAAATAAGTAGCAGAGCGCGCCAAGGGCGCACCAGAATACGGCGCTCATCAACCATGCCAGTTCCTGCCAGAAACTCCGCGTTGATATATAGAGCAAGCGCATCAGCAGCAAACAGAGCGGCGCGGCCAGCATGGCGCCCAGCAGCGGCTTCACCACCTCCCCTTTACGGGAGAGAAAACTGGCAGCAGCCCCCGGCAGCGTAAAAAAGAGCAGCCCCAGCTCCGGATGACCCGACGCCCTGAATGCACCTTTCACGTTAAAAGCAAGCGACATGCATACGACCGTGAACAGCAAAAAGCAGCTGATCACCCCCGCCCAGTTTCGTTTAATGTTCAAACTATCCTCCTGACTTATCTCTATCAAATACACTTTCGTCGGGTAGACGCCCAGTCAGATAAAGCAATGCGGCAATCCTTGCCAAAGTACGCACAGGGTGATGCGATAATCAGTAGCTGTCAGTAGCTAATGCGATTAAACTACACGCCAGCTAATGTTTTAGGGAATAAAGCAGGAAACAGGGAGCGTTAACGCCTTTCCCTGACCCAGAAAACAGTAGCCCAAAAAGTCCTTTCATTCAACAACTTACTGGTAAACAAGAAGTTAGCCTCCGTGAATATAAACGTCGCAGACTTGTTAAATGGGAATTACATCCTGTTATTATTTGTGGTACTGGCGCTGGGCCTTTGCCTGGGTAAATTGCGCCTGGGTTCAGTTCAACTTGGTAATTCCATTGGCGTTTTAGTCGTCTCCTTATTATTAGGCCAGCAGCACTTCAGCATTAACACGGACGCGCTCAACTTAGGTTTTATGCTGTTTATTTTTTGTGTTGGCGTGGAAGCGGGACCGAACTTTTTTTCAATTTTCTTCCGCGACGGCAAAAATTATCTGATGCTGGCGCTGGTGATGGTCGGCAGCGCGCTGCTGATCGCGTTAGGGCTGGGTAAACTGTTTGGCTGGGATATCGGGTTAACGGCCGGTATGCTGGCAGGCTCCATGACCTCCACCCCCGTGCTCGTGGGTGCCGGTGATACCCTGCGCCATTCCGGCATGGCCGGCGCACAGCTTTCTACCGCGCTCGACCACCTGAGCCTCGGCTACGCCCTGACCTATCTGATTGGTCTGGTGAGCCTGATCGTTGGCGCACGCTACCTGCCAAAACTGCAGCATCAGGATCTGCAGACCAGCGCCCAGCAAATCGCCCGCGAGCGCGGTCTGGATACCGACTCCAAACGTAAAGTCTATCTCCCGGTGATCCGCGCCTATCGCGTCGGGCCAGAGCTGGTGGCATGGGCTGACGGCAAAAATCTGCGCGAGCTGGGGATTTACCGCCAGACGGGCTGCTACATCGAACGTATCCGCCGCAACGGCATTCTGGCGAACCCGGACGGCGACGCGGTGCTGCAGATGGGTGACGACATCGCGCTGGTGGGTTATCCGGACGCCCACGCCCGTCTCGACCCGAGCTTCCGTAACGGCAAAGAGGTGTTCGACCGCGACCTGCTCGACATGCGTATCGTCACCGAAGAGATCGTGGTGAAAAACCATAACGCCGTGGGCCGCCGCCTGGCGCAGCTGAAGCTGACCGACCACGGCTGCTTCCTCAACCGCGTGATCCGCAGCCAGATTGAGATGCCTATCGACGATAACGTCGTGCTCAACAAAGGTGACGTTCTGCAGGTCAGCGGCGACGCGCGACGCGTGAAAACCGTTGCCGACCGTATCGGCTTTATCTCCATTCACAGCCAGGTCACAGACCTGCTGGCCTTCTGCGCCTTCTTTATCGTTGGCCTGATGATCGGGATGATCACCTTCCAGTTCAGCAACTTCAGCTTCGGCATCGGTAACGCCGCCGGGCTGCTGTTCGCCGGGATCATGCTGGGCTTCCTGCGAGCGAACCACCCTACCTTCGGCTACATTCCGCAGGGCGCGCTGAACATGGTGAAAGAGTTCGGTCTGATGGTCTTTATGGCAGGCGTCGGCTTAAGCGCGGGTAGCGGTATCGGCCACAGCCTGGGCGCCGTCGGCTGGCAGATGCTGGTTTCCGGACTTATCGTTAGCCTGGTGCCGGTCGTTATCTGCTTCCTGTTCGGCGCCTACGTGCTGCGCATGAACCGCGCCCTGCTCTTCGGGGCGATGATGGGGGCGCGTACCTGTGCGCCTGCGATGGAAATCATCAGCGATACCGCGCGCAGCAACATCCCGGCGCTGGGCTATGCGGGCACGTATGCTATCGCTAACGTGCTGCTGACGCTGGCGGGTACGCTGATTATCATCATCTGGCCAGGACTCGGATAACTCCTAAGAATGCGCGTGGCGGAAAATATTTTTGTTACGCGCAGAACTTTTTTATCAGGGGGCAGTCATAATTAGTGCCACTGCTTTTCTTTGATGTCCCCAATTTGTGGAGCCCATCAACCCCGCCGTTTTGGTTCAAGGTTGATGGGTTTTTTGTTGCCTGAAAATTACCACTCTGTAAATTAATGCTTTATGCCTCCAGGTTCCCCTGCATAGCGACATCGTCGCGGCAGAACTTTTATATAGCTGTAACAGATAATAAAAAACCAGCCAGCGGCGGGTCTGTATCAGCCAGCTAATTGTTCCTGCAATTCTTTCGGATTTTGGAACGCGCCACTCAGTATTGAACTCATCGATTCGCACTTAAAGCTCCCGATAAATCGTATTTAGATTAAAAAATATCAGGTCATTATCCTAAAAATCCCCTGCTTTTCATAAACATGATCTGCTTTGAACTTCCATATTAGTTACAGGCATACGCTGGAGCGGATAGAAACGCTATGGAGGGGACAGGAATGCAGTTTTCAGGTTCAGTAATAGCAATACCGGTCTTAGGGAATGAAGCAAAAGATCGCACAATTGAACTGAAGTGCGAGGTCAGTAAGCATGTACCATTCTGAAGAGATCATCCGCCAGCTTCAGAGCCAAAAGATACTGGCAATGAAGCTGGACCAGGCGGTACGCGCGGTAGGTGAAGAAGTAAAGAGCCAGCTGAGTAATATAGGTGCCGGTGCCCAACGCCTGCTGTACTACACCTCCTGCTTTACTGATGAATATTACGATGTATGCACCCGACAAAACCTGGAGGATGCTCGCTTCCGAAAGGGCATATTCCATCTCGTTTCTCGCTGGAACATCGTCTTTGACCTAATCAACACGTACGTTGAGGGGCTGGTTAAGGATTATTCCCCGGCAGAATTATCAGCGATACAGCATGCTCTAATGCGCGCTAACGTTTATATATCCACCAGCACGCTAACCTCGTATTCATTCTCTGCAGGCGTCGCATCGACTGTTTGCCTCTATGTGACCCTTCCACCCTCAGGGTTAAAAGTCGTTTCAGGATTAACGGGCGCGGCTATTGGCGGGCTGGGGGTATACGGGGTTGTGCAAAAAGCTGCTGACAGCGCTCATCGCCTGCAAGTGATGCATCCAGCCTACTATCAAGCGTTATACCTGCGAGAGCTGGAGATGATGTATTTCCTGGTGGAGCCTGCGTTTATGCGCGCAGGCGTGCTAACCCAACAGTGGACTGATAGTCAAAGCCCTTATGATTCTGCTGACACGATCCTGAAGCTCATGGGCAGGCACTAATGGGCTTTCTAAGACGCTGGCTCAAATCTCAGGCCCAGTTTTTCTTCTGGACTTATATACCCATCATCCTCGCGTTCATTTTTGGCTATGTCCTTGACGTTTACTTCCCTGAGGTTAGCCAGGGATTCATCCTCCTGTTTTACCTGGTCACACTGGGGCTGGCTTACTGGATATGGCATTGAGGACCATAAAAGCTTCACGTTTACTAATAAGGAAATGACATGTCTACACCCGCACATCTCTGGCTTGAGGACGAGAACGGCTCACCAATTGTTGGTAGCTGCATGATGCCCACCCGTAATGGCTCCATAGAACTGAAATCGTTCTCCCATGGCGTAACCATTCCGGTTGACCCAAGCTGGGGCAAGCTCACCGGCACGCGCGTCCATCGCCCTATTACGATAGTCAAAGAATTTGATCAGACTACCCCACTTCTTTACCGAGCCGTGTGCGAAGGGCGAGTGATGAAGAAGGGGATTATTAAGATGTACCGTATTCTGGAGTCCGGTATCGAGGCCGAATATTTCAATATCGTTATGGAAAACGTTAAGTTCACGACAGTGGCACCCTTCCTGACCCCTAACGGCATGAGCAGCACCCATCTTGAAACGCTCGAATTGCGTTATGAAGCCATCTCATGGAAGTACACGGAGGGGAATATCATTTACCGTGACACCTGGAACGATCGCTGTTGCGCCTGAGCGCAGAAGAGTGTTGAAAGTGAGCAGATAAAAAGAAACCGTTCCAGGGGACGGTTTCGTTCCCATGACTGTCAGGATTGCTCCGGGCAAGCCATAAAGACTATTTTGACCTTCTACAAGCCCTCCATGAGTTTTTCTATCCTTCCTGCTTTTTCCTCTTCTCTCGCCAGCCATAAACACATATGATTTAATGAATATGATAAAAGACATTCAGGATGACCGAATGCTCCACCCGCTCCAGCTCTTCAAAACCCTCTCCGACGAAACGCGGCTCGCCATCGTCATGCTGCTCCGTGAAGCAGGCGAGCTGTGCGTCTGCGATCTCTGCGCCGCCACCGCCGAATCTCAGCCGAAAGTCTCCCGCCATATGGCCCTGCTGCGCGAATCCGGGCTGGTTATCGATCGCCGTGAGGGGAAATGGGTCCATTACCGTTTGTCCCCGAACATGCCTGCGTGGGCGGCTACCGTTATCGACACCAGCTGGAACTGCCTGCGGGAAGAGACGCGCATGAAGCTGAAAAACCGACTTCCGGGCTCGTGCTAACCCAAACACATTCACAAAAACAGATATAATGGAGTAAAAGATGTTTCTGGCAGGGGCTATTTTTCTGTTTACGCTGGTACTGGTCATCTGGCAGCCCAAAGGACTGAGTATCGGCTGGAGCGCGACCATCGGCGCCGTGCTGGCGCTGGTCAGCGGCGTGATTCACATTAACGATATACCGGTCGTGTGGAATATCGTCTGGAACGCCACGGCAACGTTCATTGCCGTCATCATCATCAGCCTGCTGCTGGATGAGTCCGGCTTTTTCGAGTGGGCGGCGCTGCACGTCGCCCGCTGGGGGAACGGTAGCGGACGATTGCTATTTACCTGGATTATCCTTCTGGGCGCAGCCGTCGCGGCGCTGTTTGCCAATGACGGTGCGGCGCTGATCCTGACGCCTATCGTTATCGCCATGCTGCTGGCGCTGGGGTTCAGCAAACAGGCCACGCTGGCGTTTGTGATGGCGGCAGGTTTTATCGCCGATACCGCCAGCCTGCCGCTGATTGTGTCGAACCTGGTCAACATCGTCTCGGCAGACTTCTTTAAGCTGGGGTTCAGCGAATACGCTTCGGTGATGATCCCGGTTGATATCGCCGCGATTGCCGCAACGCTGGTGATGCTGCATCTGTTCTTTCGCAAGGAAATTCCCCCGGAATATGACCTGGCAAAACTGCGTGAGCCCGCACGGGCCATTCGCGATCTGCCGACGTTCAGAACGGGCTGGATCGTCCTGCTGCTTCTGCTCATCGGTTTCTTCGTACTTGAACCTCTGGGCATTCCGGTCAGCGCCATCGCGACCGTCGGCGCGCTGATTTTATTCGCTGTCGCAAAACGCGGACATGCGATAAACACCGGAAAAGTGCTGCGCGGCGCACCGTGGCAGATCGTCATCTTCTCGCTGGGGATGTATCTGGTGGTGTATGGCCTGCGCAATGCCGGGCTGACGGACTCTCTCACAGGCGTACTGAACAGCCTGGCCGGGAACGGATTGTGGGCCACCACGCTGGGAACCGGGTTCATCACCGCATTTCTGTCATCCATAATGAACAATATGCCCACGGTGCTGATTGGCGCGCTCTCCATTGACGGCAGCACGGCAACGGGGTTGATCAAGGACGCGATGATTTACGCCAACGTGATTGGCTGCGATCTGGGGCCGAAAATCACGCCTATCGGCAGCCTCGCCACCCTGCTCTGGCTCCACGTACTGGCGCAGAAAAACATGACGATCACCTGGGGTTACTATTTCCGGACGGGCATCATCAT
>NZ_QPFW01000150.1:0-12179 GCF_008122455.1 Enterobacter sp. C6 | reverse complement strand
TGCTGACGGGCGGGCTGCTGGTGGGAGGCGGCTTTTTGTGTGCCGTGCAGCTCTCTCTTTTATACGGTCGCGAGCTGGCGCCAAACCACACGCGCTATATGGCCGGCCTGCTCACCACCGGGTATGCGATAGGGCAATTGATTGGCCCGATGACCTCGGCGTTATCAACCTGGCTTACCCACCGGCTGGAGCCCGCGCTGGGGCTGGCGGGCGTGGCGCTGTTCGTCGGCGGAGCCCTGGTCTGGAATCGTCACGCTGAAAGGCAACAGCAATTGCAATAATTATCGTCGTGAATACTGGATTATGTGCGCCGCCTCACGCACAATGAACGCATACTTTTGCCACAACGAGGGCAAAAGACGCCACACCTGCAGGAGAACAAAATGTCATCACTCAGTAAAGAAGCTGCCCTGGTCCACGAAGCCCTGGTTGCGCGCGGTCTTGAAACGCCACTGCGTCCGCCCGTACAGGATTTGGACAATGAAACCCGCAAGCGTCTGATTGCCGGTCATATGACCGATATCATGGAGCTGCTGAATCTCGATCTGAGTGACGACAGTCTGATGGAGACGCCGCACCGCATCGCGAAAATGTACGTCGACGAAATTTTCTCGGGTCTGGATTACGCCAACTTCCCGAAAATCACCGTCATTGAAAACAAGATGAAAGTGGATGAGATGGTGACGGTCCGCGATATCACGCTGACCAGCACCTGCGAACACCATTTCGTGACCATCGACGGTAAAGCGACCGTGGCGTATATCCCCAAAGATACGGTGATTGGCCTGTCGAAGATCAACCGCATCGTGCAGTTCTTTGCTCAGCGTCCGCAGGTGCAGGAGCGCCTGACCCAGCAGATCCTGACCGCGCTGCAAACGCTGCTCGGCACCAATAACGTGGCCGTCTCTATCGACGCGGTTCACTACTGCGTGAAGGCGCGTGGCGTGCGCGATGCCACCAGTGCGACCACCACAACCTCGCTGGGCGGTCTGTTTAAATCGAGCCAGAATACCCGCCAGGAGTTCCTGCGCGCCGTACGTCACCACAACTAAGTCTTACAGGGCAGGGACCATGGAGCGAAACGTCACGCTCGATTTTGTTCGCGGCGTCGCCATTCTCGGTATCCTGCTGCTTAATATCACCGCCTTCGGTTTGCCGAAGGCGGCTTATCTCAATCCTGCATGGTATGGCGACATCACCCGCAGTGATGCCTGGACGTGGGCGATCCTCGATCTCTTTGCGCAGGTCAAATTCCTCACGCTCTTTGCCCTGCTGTTTGGCGCAGGCCTGCAGCTTCTCCTCAAACGCGGTACGCGCTGGATCCAGTCGCGCCTGACGCTGCTGGTTATCCTCGGCTTTATTCACGGCCTGTTCTTCTGGGACGGCGATATTCTTCTCGCGTATGGGTTAGTCGGGCTCATCTGCTGGCGTCTGATTCGCGATGCGCACAGCGTTAAAAGCCTGTTTAACACCGGCGTGATGCTCTATGTCATGGGGCTTGCTGTACTGCTGCTGCTGGGGATGATCTCCGGCGAGGCGACTAACCGTGCCTGGATCCCGGATGCCGCTAACCTGCAGTACGAGCAGTTCTGGAAACTGAAAGGCGGTACGGAAGCGATAAGCAACCGCGCGGATATGCTGGGGGACAACCTCCTTGCGCTGGGGGCGCAATACGGCTGGCAGCTGGCGGGCATGATGCTGATGGGCGCGTCACTGATGCGCACCGGCTGGCTGAAAGGCGAATTCAGCCTGCGTCACTATCGGCGAACGGGTGTGGGGCTGGTGCTGCTCGGCGTGCTGATTAACCTCCCGGCGGTCATTACGCAGTGGCACATCCACTGGGATTACCGCTGGTGCGCGTTCCTGCTCCAGGTGCCGCGCGAACTGAGCGCACCGTTCCAGACCATCGGCTACGCGGCGCTGATCTATGGCTTCTGGCCAACGCTTTCCCGCTTGTGGATCGTCAGCGCTATCGCCTGCGTGGGCCGTATGGCGTTGAGCAACTACCTCCTGCAAACGCTTCTCTGCACCACGCTTTTCTATCGCTTTGGCCTGTTTATGAAATTCGACCGCCTCACGCTGCTGGCGTTTGTTATCCCGGTCTGGGTGGTTAACCTGGTGTTTTCTGTTCTCTGGCTACGTTATTTCCGCCAGGGACCGCTGGAGTGGGTGTGGCGTCAGTTAACCGCACATGCTTCAGGGGTATCATTGAAAAACACATCCAGATAACGATCTGGATCACAATCATTAACAAAACGGATGTAAGCGTTTTCATGAGTGTGAGCTTCTTCACGTAGTCCCCTTTCTCTCGCTGCCAAAATAGCCACCTTGCTAAACACAGGGGGTGTCTGTGAGTTGCTGCAATCCTTTGAAGGATGGTGAATATGATCACCATTCGTGACGTCGCCCGTCAGGCGGGCGTTTCTGTGGCTACCGTCTCGCGCGTGCTGAACAACAGCGCGCTGGTCAGCCCTGAAACCCGTGAAACCGTAATGAAAGCCGTGACCCAGCTCGGGTACCGGCCAAATGCCAATGCGCAGGCGCTTGCGACGCAGGTCAGCGACACCATCGGCGTGGTGGTGATGGATGTATCAGATGCCTTTTTCGGCGCGCTGGTGAAAGCGGTCGACGTGGTCGCCCAGCAGCATCAGAAATACGTCCTGATCGGCAACAGCTATCATGAGGCGGAAAAAGAGCGCCATGCCATCGAAGTGCTGATCCGCCAGCGCTGTAACGCCTTGATTGTCCACTCAAAAGCCTTGAGCGATGAAGAGCTAACCGGCTTTATGGATCAGATCCCGGGCATGGTGCTGATTAACCGTATCGTCCCCGGCTATGCCCATCGCTGCGTCGGGCTGGATAACGTCAGCGGTGCCATGATGGCCACGAAAATGCTCATTAACAACGGGCATCAGCGGATTGGCTATCTGGCCTCCAGCCATCAGATTGAAGATGACGACCTGCGGCGCGAGGGGTGGCAAAACGCCCTGAAAGAGCACGGCATTATGCCATCCGAAAGCTGGGTGGGAACCGGTACGCCGGACATGCAGGGCGGTGAAGCGGCGATGGTCGAGCTGCTGGGCCGCAACCTGCAGCTGTCTGCGGTGTTTGCCTATAACGACAGCATGGCGGCAGGGGCCCTGACTGCGCTGAAGGATAACGGCATTGCAGTGCCACAGCATTTATCACTCATTGGCTTTGATGATATTCCGATTGCCCGTTACACCGACCCGCAGCTGACAACGGTGCGCTACCCCATTGCCTCTATGGCGAAACTGGCGACTGAGCTGGCGTTACAGGGGGCGGCAGGGCTGCTGGATCCGGGCGCAACGCACTGTTTCATGCCGACTTTAGTGCGTCGCCACTCCGTCGCGGCCAGGCAAACTGTGGTTCCGATCACTAACTGATTACATGAGGTGATGTAACCGTTTTCAATCTGTGAGTAAATTCACAGTATCTTAACAAGGTGCTGACTATGATGTCAGCGTTTTAGGAGCTGAAACGCTATGTAACGGTGATTATTCACTTTCACTATAGCCAACGTGCCGCAAACAACGAATAAAACGCATTTCTGGAGCGTTACCGAACACGGAAGATAGAAATTTTATAAGTGAACTTCGGCTGTCAGTAACGTTTTATTAACACCTGCCCGCCGATCGTTATTCACAAGAACTACCCTGCATAAAAAAACCGGAGATACCATGAATAAGAAGGTGTTGACCCTGTCTGCTGTAATGGCAAGCATGCTTTTTGGTGCAGCAGCGCACGCTGCGGATACCCGTATTGGTGTGACCATCTATAAATACGACGACAACTTCATGTCTGTTGTGCGTAAAGCGATTGAGAAAGATGCGAAAGCAGCGCCAGACGTTCAGCTGCTGATGAACGACTCCCAGAACGACCAGTCCAAACAGAACGATCAGATCGACGTTCTGCTGGCGAAAGGCGTGAAAGCCCTGGCCATTAACCTGGTTGACCCGGCTGCAGCAGGCACGGTTATTGAAAAAGCGCGCGGCCAGAACGTGCCGATCGTCTTCTTCAACAAAGAACCTTCCCGTAAGGCGCTGGATAGCTACGATAAAGCGTATTACGTCGGTACCGACTCCAAAGAGTCCGGTATTATTCAGGGCGATCTGATCGCCAAACACTGGGCGGCGAACCCGAACTGGGACCTGAACAAAGACGGTCAGATTCAGTTCGTGCTGCTGAAAGGCGAACCAGGCCACCCGGATGCTGAAGCGCGTACCACTTACGTTATCAAAGAGCTGAACGACAAGGGTCTGAAAACCCAGCAGCTGGCGTTAGATACCGCGATGTGGGATACCGCTCAGGCGAAAGATAAGATGGACGCGTGGCTGTCCGGCCCTAACGCGAACAAAATCGAAGTGGTTATCGCCAACAACGATGCGATGGCAATGGGTGCGGTAGAAGCGCTGAAAGCGCACAACAAATCGTCCATCCCGGTATTCGGTGTGGATGCGCTGCCAGAAGCGCTGGCGCTGGTTAAATCCGGTGCGATGGCCGGTACCGTTCTGAACGATGCCAACAACCAGGCGAAAGCGACCTTCGATCTGGCGAAAAACCTGGCCGATGGCAAAGGCGCGGCAGATGGCACCAACTGGAAAATTGAAAACAAAATCGTTCGCGTACCTTACGTGGGCGTAGACCAGTCCAACCTGGCTGAGTTTATCGGTAAATAAGTTAGCGGTACTGTCTCCACTGGGCGCAATTCTTTGCGCCCTTTTATAACGCGATATGCGAGGCCAACAAGGTATAATTATGGTCAGCACAACTACTCAGTCATCCGGTGAATACCTGTTGGAAATGAGCGGTATCAACAAGTCATTTCCCGGCGTTAAGGCACTCGATAATGTTAATTTAAAAGTTCGTCCTCACTCTATTCACGCCTTAATGGGTGAGAACGGTGCGGGTAAATCAACATTATTAAAATGTCTTTTTGGGATCTATCAAAAAGATTCTGGCAGCATTCTTTTTCAGGGGAAAGAGATCGATTTCCATTCAGCGAAAGAAGCACTGGAAAACGGTATCTCGATGGTTCACCAGGAATTAAACCTGGTGCTGCAGCGTTCAGTCATGGATAACATGTGGTTGGGGCGTTATCCCACCAAAGGTGTCTTTGTCGATCAGGACAAAATGTATCGCGACACCAAAGCGATTTTCGACGAGCTGGATATTGATATCGATCCGCGCGCCCGCGTGGGAACATTATCCGTCTCCCAGATGCAGATGATCGAAATCGCCAAAGCGTTCTCCTATGATGCGAAAATCGTCATCATGGACGAACCGACATCGTCATTAACGGAAAAAGAGGTTAATCACCTTTTTACCATTATTCGCAAGCTGAAAGATCGCGGCTGCGGCATTGTGTATATCTCTCACAAAATGGAAGAGATCTTCCAGCTGTGCGATGAGATCACCATCCTGCGCGACGGCCAGTGGATTGCCACACAGCCGCTGGAAGGACTGGACATGGACAAGATCATCGCCATGATGGTCGGCCGTTCCCTGAACCAGCGCTTTCCGGACAAAGAAAACAAGCCGGGTGAAGTGATTCTGGAAGTGCGCAATCTGACCTCATTGCGTCAACCGTCTATCCGCGATGTCTCCTTCGACCTGCACAAGGGTGAAATCCTGGGGATTGCCGGGCTGGTGGGGGCAAAGCGTACCGATATCGTGGAAACCCTGTTTGGCATTCGTGAGAAAGCCGAAGGCACCATTACGCTGCACGGAAAGAAAATCAATAACCACAACGCCAACGAAGCCATTAATAATGGTTTTGCGCTGGTGACGGAAGAGCGTCGTTCGACCGGTATTTATGCCTATCTGGATATTAACTTTAACTCGTTAATTTCTAACATTCGCAATTACAAAAACAAAGTCGGGCTACTGGATAACTCCCGCATGAAGAGCGATACCCAATGGGTGATTGACTCCATGCGCGTGAAAACGCCAGGCCACCGCACCCAAATTGGTTCGCTGTCAGGCGGTAACCAGCAGAAAGTTATTATCGGCCGCTGGTTATTAACCCAGCCAGAAATTCTGATGCTGGATGAACCGACCCGCGGTATTGACGTCGGCGCGAAGTTTGAAATTTATCAGCTGATTGCCGAGCTGGCGAAAAAGAATAAAGGGATCATTATTATTTCTTCCGAAATGCCGGAATTGTTAGGGATCACAGACCGTATCCTGGTTATGAGCAATGGTCTCGTCGCCGGTATTGTTGACACCAAAACGACAACGCAAAACGAAATTTTGCGTCTTGCGTCTTTGCACCTTTAAGATCAGGGGCTCCTCATGAGTGCGTTAAATAAAAAAAGTTTTCTCACTTACCTGAAAGAAGGCGGTATTTACGTTGTTCTTTTAGTACTGCTGGCTATCATTATTTTCCAGGACCCTACGTTCTTAAGCCTGCTGAACCTGAGTAACATTCTGACCCAGTCCTCCGTGCGTATTATCATTGCGCTGGGCGTGGCGGGCCTGATCGTGACCCAGGGGACGGACCTTTCTGCCGGTCGTCAGGTGGGTCTGGCGGCGGTTATCGCGGCAACCCTGCTGCAGTCGATGGAAAACGCCAACAAGGTCTTCCCGGAAATGGCCACTATGCCGATTTTCGTGGTGATCCTGATTGTCTGCGCCATCGGTGCGGTGATTGGTCTGATCAACGGTATCATCATCGCCTACCTGAACGTGACGCCATTTATCACCACCCTGGGTACGATGATCATCGTTTACGGTATCAACTCCCTGTATTACGACTTTGTCGGTGCTTCACCCATCTCGGGCTTTGACAGCGGCTTCTCGACCTTTACGCAAGGGTTTATTGCGCTGGGCAGCTTCCGCCTGTCGTATATCACCTTCTATGCGCTGATTGCGGTCGCCTTCGTCTGGATCCTGTGGAACAAAACGCGCTTTGGCAAAAACATCTTCGCCATCGGCGGTAACCCGGAAGCGGCGAAAGTGTCCGGCGTAAACGTTGCCCTGAACCTGCTCATTATCTATGCCCTGTCCGGCGTGTTCTATGCCTTCGGCGGGATGCTGGAAGCCGGCCGTATCGGCTCTGCAACCAACAACCTTGGCTTCATGTACGAGCTGGATGCGATTGCAGCCTGCGTGGTGGGCGGCGTCTCCTTCAGCGGCGGTGTGGGTACCGTACTGGGCGTGGTGACCGGTGTGATCATCTTCACCGTCATCAACTACGGGTTGACCTATATCGGCGTGAACCCGTACTGGCAGTACATCATCAAAGGCGCCATCATTATCTTCGCCGTTGCGCTGGATTCACTGAAGTACGCGCGTAAGAAATAATCGTCTCTCGCGATACCCGGCCCGCTCACCGAGCGGGCTTTTTTTATGCCTTATGCCAGCTGTGACTCCTCTCGGGTCACAATGCGTTCAAACCAGTCGAGTTCAGAGAGCTTGCAGGCGACCCACTGTTCGGAAAAGGCGTCGCCCAGGCTGTCGGTGAGGTACTGACAGCGGGCAAAGGTCTCAATCGCCTCCTGCTGAAACAGCGGCAGTTCAGGTTGATCGTGCTGCGGTTCGGGCAACTCCTCCTCGTCGATATTTTCCAGCCCATACAGCATGCCGGTCAGGATAGTAGCAGCCACCAGATACGGATTGGCGTCAGCCCCGGCCAGCCGGTACTCGATACGACGGTTGTGGTCATCCGAGCAGGGAATACGCAAAGCGGCGGAGCGGGTGTTATAGCCCCAGGAGTTAAATACGGGTTCCGTCAGGTTTTTACGCAGGCGACGAAACGCGTTGACGCCTGGCGCAAGAATGGCGATAGAGGCGGGCATCAGCGCCAGCTGGCCCGCGATGCACAAACGCACCATGCTGTTCAGCGCGTTAACCGGGGAAGCAAAGACGTTTTCGCCGCGGCTGTCGTTGAGGCTGAAATGGAAGTGCAAGCCGCTGCCGGAAAGTTCGCTGAAGGGCTTGGCCATAAAGTTGGCCTGCAGGCCGTGCTTTTCGGCAACATATCGGGTCAGGCGACGCAGCGCCAGCACGTTATCGCAGACCTCAACGACGCGATGGCTGTGCTTCAGGTTTAATTCGTACTGACCGGACTCGGCCTCCGCTACGACCCCTGACAGCGGGATGTGCTGCAGGTGCGCCAGCTGCTCCAGCTCGTCAAACAGCGCGGCATGCGCCGACGAGGTATCCATATGAAAACAGCCCTGATTTTGCGGTTCCCGATCGTCATGCCCCGTCAGATAGAACTCGATTTCCGGGGCAATCACCGGGAAAAGGCCGTGCCGGTGGAAGCGGGCCAGCACGTTCTGCAGTATCACGCGCGGCTCAAGCGGGCAGGGGTTATCGTCGCTGTCTTTCATCGTCAGCAGGATCTGCGCGTTGTGCTGCGGATCCTGCGGACAGGGACGCAAAGAGCCGGCGACCGGAACGCAGAGTCGGTCCGGTTCATCATGAAGCGGGGCGGCGATTTTTCCCTTCTGATCCATCGAGTAGACCGAAAGGGGAAAGTAACAGCCTTTTTCCAGACTCAGCATGCTCTCCACCGACAGACGCTTGCCACGCATCGTGCCGTTGATATCGTTCAGGTAAACGTCTACATGTTTCGTCTGCGGGTAACGTTCCAGGTAATCGGCTACTTCCACTGAAATGTTGTGCTGCAGGGCGTCAATTTTTTCATCAAGCCAGAGACCGGAATTGAGTGCGCCAGGAAGTGATAAACCGGGAAGGTTAAAATACGGACGGAGACTTTTGAGGAAAAACGCATTCATTATCGAGTTCATAGTCATTCTTCAATGAAGCCGTAGCGGCAGTGAACTCAGCTTAAAAGAGCCGACGTAAAGGGGAGATAAAAAGCGTCAGGCCCGGCGTAAAGAAAGTATAAAGGCGGTGCTGTTATTTCTCTTTTTTCTGCATATCGAGCAGCTGCTCGGGCGTGACGGCCGGGTAACCCTGGGCGTCTTCCGGCACTTCGTGCATCGCCGGAATCGGCACCAGCGGGCCTAAAAAGCGCGGTTCGCGTTTGAAGATATACAGATCGGCCAGGGCACCAAAGCGGGCACCGAACTCGCGGACGCGCACGCTCAGCATATCTTTTGGCGACGGCACCGCATAGCACTGTGCCTGAATGCCCATGTGCAGCGCGATAAACAGTGCGCGTTCGCAGTGGAAGCGCTGGGTGATGATGATGAAGTCGTTGGTATCGAAGACTTTGCGCGTGCGCACGATGGAGTCCAGGGTGCGGAACCCGGCGTAGTCGAGCACGATATCGGCAGGATCCACGCCTGCGGCAATCAGGTCCTTACGCATCGTCACCGGTTCATTGTAGCTTTGCAGCGCGTTATCCCCGCTCAGCAGCAGGTAGTTCACCTTGCCGCTGTTGTAGGCGTTCAGCGCGCCCTGAATGCGGTAACGGTAATACTGGTTGATGACGCCGGTGCGGTAATACTTGGCGGTGCCGAGCACCACGCCAACCTGACGATAGGGCAGGTCCTGCAGGTCGTCAAAGATGTAGGGGGCGGTTTTCCAGCTCATCCAGCGGTCGAGACCGAGCACGATCAACAGCAGTATGCCGACCAGGACAGACAGGCTGTAAAAAACGCGCTTTAACATGCAGATGGCTCGTGCGTGGATGAAATTTAACTCAGGCTACTTTACCCGCCTGGTTAGCGCAAGAAACAGCGACTCAACTGAGGGGTTTTTCAGCAAACTGGCGGGCATTTCTGCCCGCCGGAAGGATTACGCCAGCAGTACGCGGTCAATTGTCGTACAGCCTAACGCTTTGAGCGTTGCGGCGGTGGCATCCCACTGGATCAGCGGCGCATCGGCAATCTCGGCCAGAATGGCGCGCTGAATGTCCGGATAGTCATAGCAGTTCAGGCTCAGCAGGTTAAGTGCGCCCTGCAGCGGCGGCAGCGTTGGGTTAAACGCGGCGTTTTCCGCATAGCTGCCGGTGAAGATTCGGCCATCGCGGCACTGCAGCGCCACGCCGCTCGGGGACTTGCTGTACGGCGTGTGGCTCTTGTTGGCGGCGGTAATCGCCGCCTGGCTCAGGTCATCGCCGGACAGGGCGAAACCGTGGTTCTGCTCGTCCATCAGCAGGGTTTTGATCTCCAGATCTTTCGGGCCAAACGCGTCAGGCAGATAATCCCCCAGCGTGTGCGGCGCGCGGCCTGGCAGATTGATGCGCAGCTGCAGCCCGCTGTTCAGCTCGTTCATAAACTGACGGCAGTGGCCGCAGGGGGTGTAGTTAACGGTAATGGCGCTCAGGGCTTTTTCACCGCGCAGCCAGGCGTGGCTGATAGCGCTCTGCTCGGCGTGAACGGTCTGCTGCATGGTTGCGCCCAGGAACTCCATGTTGCCGCCGAAGTACCAGGTGCCGCTGACGCCGCGCGCAATGGCCCCGACGTTGAAGTGGGAGAGATCGGCCCGCGCGCAGGCAGCAGCCAGAGGAAGCAGTGCGAAAGCCAGCGCGTCTTCATCCAGTCCCGTTGCCTGTTTCAGCATCGTGACCTGCTCCGCGGTCAGCAGGGCGGGGAAGTGTGCATCTGCCAGAACGGGAGCAAGGGCTGACTGCAAATTCTCTGCAAGCTGGGCGAAAGCAGCTTGAAAACGTGGGTGCATGGCGTTTGCCTCATAAAGGTTAATGGATCGGTAGTTTACGGAGCCGCCAGGGCTTTATATGTGATCCACTTCTCATTATGTATGCAACTAATGAAATCAAAATGAAATTTGCGCGACGCATCGCAAATTTTAGCCCATCACCGCCAGAATCAGCGGGAAAATGAACGGGGCCAGCAGGGAGGTAATAATCCCGCAGATCACCAGCGCCAGGGAGCTAAACGCCCCTTCCTGATAATCCAGCTCCGCGCAGCGGGCCGTGCCCAGGGCGTGGGAGGCGGTGCCCATCGACAGCCCCCGTGCCGCTTTAGTATGAATACGCATCGCGTTCAGCAGGGTGTGGCCAAACACCGCGCCGAGAATACCGACGAAAATGACGCACATCGCGCTGATGGCCGGAATACCGCCGAGGCTGCCCCCAACCGCCATCGCGATAGGCGTGGTCACCGATTTTGGCAGAATAGAGGCGGCAATTTGCGGCGAGGCCCCCATCAACAGCGCCACCGACGTACCGGTGATCATCGCCACCAGGCTCCCGACAAAACAGATGGTAATGATGGATTTCCAGCGGGCGCGGATCTGGTGCAGCTGCTCGTATAAAGGAAAGGCGAGCGCCACGACGGCGGGTTGCAGCAGGTCGTTTAAAATTTTGCTGCCGGCAAAATAACGCTCGTAAGGAATACCGGTAAGCAGCAGGAGCGGAATAATCACCACCATCGCCACCAGCAGCGGGTTCAGCAACGGCATTTTGAAACGTGCGGCAAGCTTGCGCGCGGCGAAGAACACCACCAGGGTTAACGGCAGCGACCACCAGATATTGGCCATCATTTTTTTGTTTTCTCCCCGATCACGTTACGTTCGCCATGCACCAGATGTGAACTCCAGCTCACCACCAGGAAAACCACCAGCGTACTGACCGCGCAGGAGACCACAATCGGGCCGAACTGGGCCTTGAGCAAATCAAAATACTGCATGACCCCGACGCCGATAGGCACGAAAAGCAGCGCCATATAGCGAATGAGGACGAAGCAGCCGGGGTTGACCCACTTTGCGGGCAGGATTTGCAGCGCCAGCAAAACGAAGAGGATCAGCATGCCGATAATGCTGCCGGGGATGGTGATGGGCAGCAGCGACGCGATGAAAATCCCGGCATACAGACAGGCGTAAATCAGGACGAATGCGCGCAGATATTGCCAGATAATGTTCAATGATTTGCTCATGGTGATAGTCCTTGCTGAAACGCATTCATCATACAATTAAACCTAAAAATGTGCCATGGATCACATCATGAATTTTGAGCATACCAGACATTCCGGAATGGAACGTCCGGTATCGCCTTACCGGTGCAGGCTACAGTTTAGAGGAAAGGGATTGCTCTGGCGAAACGGCTTACCAGAGAAGGTATCAGCGACAGGCGGTCAGTTTATCGAGAAAAGAAAACAGCACCAGGTTCATTTCGCAATAATCATGGGAGCGGAGTTTTTCTGCCGTTTCGACAAAACGGAATTCACCCGCGCGGCGGAGGTCACTCTGCGAATGCTCAATCAGCAACTCTACCAGCTCCG
>NZ_QPFW01000149.1:0-12005 GCF_008122455.1 Enterobacter sp. C6 | reverse complement strand
GACGCTGTGCCTGGTGCAGTCGCTGGTGGTGGCGCTGGCATATCGACTGGGGAGCGGGGAGAAATAGCCCCCAATGCACTTTGGTGGGCCGGGTAAGGCATAGCCGATACCCGACCGCCTGAAGAGCATCAGCCAGACATTAACGGCTCCTTAACTCGGGGCAATCAGAATAACTGACGGAAGAGAGGGAATTCAGACGTTGCCCCGTAATCTGTAACACCCGCAATAAAAGCATAATGCCGCGGCGGGTATCAGGGTCGTTAAGCATAGTGAACACCTGCCGAAGCGAGATATCCCCTTCCCGGTTAATTTGCTCTCCCCACGCCATGCGTAGCGCGGTTCCCCCTTCCCAGCCGACGGTCACGACATCTTCAAAAACGCCAGCCAGTTTTTCGACCATCGCGCTATCGGCCATTTCCAGCAGGTCTGCGACGACGGCAAGCAGATCAACCAGATTATTCAGGCGATTGCCCGCCATAAGCGGGGCAAGGCTTTTTAGTAACTGTTCCTGGTCACTCATCAGAACATCCCCCTCACGACGCCCCAATACAGTCCACGGTTAAAACCGTTTCGCAGCATGCCGCCGAGTTTTGTCGCAGGCGTGGGGGTCACGTCATTGCGATAGTCATATACCAACGGCATGCCGGCCCAGAGCCCCATCTGCGCGACGGCCTGAACCCGTCCATCATAATGGTTACCGCTTCCGGGCGGTCTGCCGTACAGCTCCGCCACAATGTTGTCAGCAATGATGGGCGCCTGGTTGTGGCACGACCCTCCCGCTTTACTGATCGGCAGGTCAACGGTATCGCCGATCACATACACGCCTTCTAAGCCGTAGACGCCGAGCGTCTGGTGATCCGTCGGCAGCCAGCCTTCACCGTTCTGAACCTCACTCAGTCCCGTATTACGCACCGCTTCAACCGCCCTGATGGGAGGCGTTGCCATCAGGATGTCGAAATTCTGTGAATCGCCCTCGGTGGAATAGGCAATTTTGCTGTCAGGATCGACATGGCTTAAGGTAAAACCGCGCTGATGCTGTATTCCTTTGGCAGCAAAAATATCGCCCAGCGCCTCCCCCACCGGACGCTGCAGGAACAGACAGTTTCGCAATAATTGCGCGACGGTCGGATAGGTATAAACAATCTCAACCTGATTACGCACCCCACGCTGGCGCAGATAGTCGTCAACCATCAGCGTGGTTTCAATAGGGGCAATGCCGCACTGGTGGGGAACATTCGGCGTTTCAGGAAAAGAGACGGTAATAAATATTCGCCCCTTTTTGATGGTGGCGAGCTTATGCGCTAATTGCCTGGCCGCCGCGTATTGATAAAAATGATCGCCCGCGTCGGCAAGGCCGGGGATTTTTTGTGTAAATGGTGTGCAGCCGGTAGCAATAACCAGCAGGTCCCAGTCGTAATGTCGCTTACTGGCACCGTACAGCCGACGTTGCTTAAAATCGAAAGATTCAATCCTGTCGGTAATAAATTGAATTTCCGGACTCAGTAATTGCCGTTCAGGCCGGGCCAGTTCATGGTGATGGAAGAGGTTAAAGGCGACGTACATAAAGGCGGGTTTGTAGTAGTGCACCGGTGATTCGGAAATCAGTACCAGCTCTACCTGACCAGCAGCAATTTCACGTCGTAATTTCCTGGCCAGAAGGTTGGCGACAATTGTTCCTCCCGTGCCGCCGCCGACAATCATTATGCGGTTTTTCATTCCTTTATTCGCTCATGGTAGTGAATGGGAATTCACGTAACCAGACCGCTTCACTGTTACGCTCAGCTAAAGCGTAGTAACAGAGCAATATTCCGCAACACAACCTTTAACTAGAAATTTAATTTTTATAACCACATCATTATTTACAATATATACTGCAAAATATAATTTATATCCCTATAACGTAGTCTCTTTTCATTACCATTATTCGCCAAAGAGCAGCTTTGTGTACTTTTTAGACACCGCCCCTGAGCGCTGTCCGTTCGCGCCATAATAGCGATCTTCACGGCACAGTCGCTCCTTCACATCGCAGAAAACACCGTTGGCAAAGGTGAATTCGGTCAGATCGACATTGCTCGACGTGAACACCTCGTTTGCAGCAGCCTTCTTACCGAGATAGGTCTCTGTCAACGCGCGGGATAATCCCTTGTCATTGGCGCATACATAGCGGTCGCAGAGCACGCCCGATACTGGCGACTTGAGCCTGGCGGGGGTCCTGGCCTGGGCGGACATGGCGGACACGGCCAGCAGCGCGGCCACAGAGCATGCGAGTATTGACTTGTTCAAGATGATAATCTCCGTTGGTTAATGAGTGTCGGCTTTGCACCGGGCGCGGTGGAACCATCATGAGGGTGAACAACCCTGGAGGGTTCTGAGTTTCAGCAGGAAATGCCCCGTATGGCTTTTTGTTGACCTAACAGTTGTCGAAAGTTCGGCTCGGAGGCAATTGTAAGGGCCCTATCCTGGTTAGGTCCAGTGTGAGCAAGGAACGGATCTACAGTTATGCTATTTTTATCAACAGTGCATGTCTTTCCCACAGTACTTCAGCCGGCACTACGGGCAAGCTCATCTATTTTGGTGCCAAAAACCCGATGATAGTTAACACTCTTGATAACTTGAGCACCGAGAGACTCATAAAACTTCTGCGCCAATGGGTCTGCTGCAACAGATAACCAATCGAGTTGTAAACACCCCCGCTCTTGTGCTCGACAGGCTATAAAACTCATCAGCTTTCTACCAATTCCAGTCCTTCTGAAAGGTGCAGAAACAAAAAGCTCTTTGATAAACATTTGCCCGCTGAAACGTGGTGAAGGGTACATCACTGATACACATGAAAACGCAGCTATTACTCCATCAAAAACCACTTTGTGAACTTCGGTATTAGAGTCGACGGCAAAGACCTTATCCCTCAGATATGCGGTCATGTCATTCCTGGACAAGCAAAGCTCCTGATTATAGTAGTTTTCCATCTCGAGAAAAATATCAACTAAATCAGGATATTCGTGTGGTTTGCAGATGGTAATGTTCACGCATGCCTCCTTAAGCAAAATATATCAATTTAAAATTAATATAAAAGAAATAAAGCTATATCTATAAAGTTTCTATCGCAAATTGTTAAAATAACGCAGTTGTTCCATAGTTGATTAAAGCATTTTTAGCGAGGAGCGACGCTGACCTTTCATGTTTGTACGATTTACTCTCTGGCCTGATCTAACGTAGGTATCTTAACTACAGGAACTCACTAGCATGATCGGAGATTGCATATGCTGATATATAACGTTTTTGGACGGCATATTGGCGTTCAACGTAAGCATGATCGGTGGCTGGTATTTCGTGCTGACCTGACGGAGAGAAAGTTTTCTCGACTCTATGACATCGCTATTCCAGACGATATGACTGAAGGCGAGATTGCCGACTGGCTGGGTGACATTTTCCATGAAGCCGCAACCGATCGTCATCCAAATGTGGTACGCATCGAATAAGGATTGAATGGATAGCATTACGTTGCGCCCGCTCCAGGCACTCACCTGAGATGGTGTTGTCAGCCACCGCCCAAAAAAAAGCCCGCAATCCGCGGGCTTAGAGATAATTTAGAACCTGTTAGTACCAGACATTTCCTGTTAGGAAATCATTCCCACTCAATCGTAGCCGGTGGCTTACCACTGATGTCATACACCACGCGGGAAATACCGTTCACTTCGTTGATGATGCGGTTAGACACGCGGCCTAAGAAGTCATACGGCAGGTGCGCCCAGTGCGCGGTCATGAAGTCGATGGTTTCCACCGCACGCAGGGAAACAACCCAGTCGTACTTGCGGCCATCGCCCATCACGCCGACGGAGCGAACCGGCAGGAACACGGTGAATGCCTGGCTTACCTTGTTGTACAGGTCAGCTTTGTGCAGCTCTTCGATGAAGATAGCATCCGCGCGACGCAGCAGGTCGCAGTACTCTTTCTTCACTTCGCCCAGCACGCGCACGCCCAGACCCGGGCCCGGGAACGGGTGACGGTAGAGCATGTCGTACGGCAGACCCAGTTCCAGACCGATCTTACGCACTTCGTCTTTGAACAGCTCGCGCAGCGGTTCAACCAGACCCATCTTCATCTCTTTCGGCAGGCCGCCCACGTTGTGGTGAGATTTGATGACGTGTGCTTTACCGGTAGCGGATGCGGCAGATTCAATCACGTCAGGGTAGATGGTACCCTGCGCCAGCCACTTCACGTCGTCCAGCTTCAGCGCTTCTTCGTCGAACACTTCCACGAACACGCGGCCGATGATCTTACGTTTCGCTTCCGGATCGTTCTCGCCTTTCAGCGCGTCCAGGAAGCGCTGCTCGCCTTCCACGTGAACGATGTTCAGACCGAAGTGGTCGCCAAACATGTCCATAACCTGCTGGGCTTCGTTCAGGCGCAGCAGGCCGTTATCCACAAAGACGCAGGTCAGGTTTTTACCGATGGCGCGGTGCAGCAGCATCGCGGTCACGGAGGAGTCCACGCCGCCGGAGAGGCCGAGGATCACTTTGTCATCGCCAACCTGCTGGCGGATACGCTCAACGGCGTCGTCGATGATTTTTGCCGGGGTCCACAGCGCTTCACACTGGCAGATGTCGCGCACGAAGCGCTCCAGCATACGCATACCCTGACGGGTGTGGGTCACCTCCGGGTGGAACTGCACGCCGTAGAAGCGTTTTTCTTCGTTCGCCATGATGGCAAACGGGCAGCTCTCGGTGCTGGCAACGGTGACGAAGTCAGACGGGATAGCGGTGACTTTGTCGCCGTGGCTCATCCACACGTCCAGCAGCGGTTTGCCGTCTGCGGTCAGGGAGTCTTCGATACCGCGCACCAGCGCGCTGTCGTTAACCACTTCAACCTGCGCATAGCCGAACTCGCGCTCGCTGGAGCCTTCTACGTGGCCGCCCAGCTGCATGGCCATGGTCTGCATGCCGTAACAAACGCCGAATACCGGCACGCCAGCTTCGAACACGTACTGCGGCGCGCGCGGGCTGTTCTCTTCGGTGGTGCTTTCCGGGCCGCCGGACAGGATGATGCCGCTTGGATTGAATTCGCGAATCTGTGCTTCCGTGACATCCCACGCCCACAGTTCACAGTAAACGCCCAGTTCACGTACGCGACGCGCCACCAGCTGAGTGTACTGCGAACCGAAGTCCAGGATGAGAATGCGATGTTTATGAATGTTTTCCGTCATTGACGCTAATTCCGAGGCAAGTGAAACAGATGAAATAAATCGCCCGACACGAGGTCGGGCGAAGAAAAATCAGGAGCCCAGACGATAGTTCGGGGACTCTTTGGTGATCGTCACGTCGTGAACGTGGCTCTCCTGGATACCCGCACCGCTGATGCGTACGAATTCCGCTTTAGTACGCAGCAGGTCAATGGTACCACAGCCGGTCAGACCCATACAGGAGCGCAGGCCGCCCATCTGCTGGTGGATGATCTCTTTCAGACGGCCTTTATAGGCAACGCGACCTTCGATACCTTCCGGCACCAGTTTGTCAGCAGCGTTATCGGTCTGGAAGTAACGGTCAGAGGAACCTTTGGACATCGCGCCCAGGGAGCCCATGCCGCGGTAGGATTTGTAAGAACGGCCCTGGTAGAGTTCGATTTCACCCGGGGATTCTTCGGTACCGGCCAGCATGGAGCCTACCATCACGGCAGCGGCGCCAGCGGCGATCGCTTTTGCGATGTCGCCAGAGAAGCGGATACCGCCATCAGCGATAACCGGAATACCGGTTCCTTCCAGCGCTTCAACCGCGTCAGACACGGCGGTGATCTGTGGAACGCCCACGCCGGTCACGATACGCGTAGTACAGATAGAGCCAGGACCGATACCCACTTTCACCGCGCTGCAGCCAGCGTCAGCCAGCGCGCGAGCGCCTGCGCCAGTGGCCACGTTACCGCCGATGATCTGCAGGTCAGGGTATTTGGCACGGGTGTCGCGAATACGCTGCAGAACGCCTTCGGAGTGGCCGTGAGAGGAGTCAATCAGCAGGACGTCAACGCCCGCAGCAACCAGCGCGTCAACGCGCTCTTCGTTACCAGCACCTGCGCCTACCGCAGCGCCAACGCGCAGACGGCCATGCTCGTCTTTACAGGCGTTCGGTTTGCGTTCTGCTTTCTGGAAATCTTTAACGGTGATCATGCCGCGCAGGTGGAAGTTGCTGTCAACAACCAGCGCTTTTTCAACGCGTTTTTCGTGCATTTTTGCCAGCACCACGTCGCGGGTTTCACCTTCGCGAACGGTGACCAGACGCTCTTTTGGCGTCATGTACACGCTGACAGGCTGGTTCAGGTCAGTCACGAAACGCACGTCACGACCGGTGATGATACCAACCAGTTCGTTCTCCTCGGTCACAACCGGGTAACCGGCGAAGCCGTTACGTTCGGTCAGGGCCTTCACTTCGTGCAGCGTGGTGGTTGGCAGAACGGTCTGAGGATCGGACACGATGCCGGATTCATGTTTCTTCACGCGGCGAACTTCTTCCGCCTGACGTTCGATAGACATGTTTTTGTGAATAAAGCCAATGCCACCTTCCTGTGCCAGGGCAATAGCCAGGCGCGCTTCAGTCACGGTGTCCATTGCCGCAGAGAGCATAGGAATGTTCAGGCGAATGGTTTTCGTCAACTGCGTGCTGAGATCGGCAGTATTCGGCAGAACGGTGGAGTGAGCGGGAACGAGGAGGACGTCGTCAAACGTCAGTGCTTCTTTAGCGATACGTAGCATGGGCAATATCTCTGACCTGGGTGGTTAAATATTGCCGTGGCATTATACAGAGCGTAACCGATTGCATCCACACTTTTTTAAAAAAAATGCTTGCGCTCACCTCTCAGCAGGTTACTATCGACTGAATAACTTGCTGATTTAGAATTTGATCCCGCTCACATGTTATCCTCTCAATCCCCCTCAATTTATACCGTCAGCCGCCTGAATCAGACGGTGCGTTTGCTGCTTGAGCAGGAAATGGGGCAGGTCTGGATCAGCGGTGAAATCTCTAACTTTACGCAGCCCTCCTCCGGACACTGGTACTTTACCTTAAAAGACGACACCGCCCAGGTGCGCTGCGCGATGTTCCGCAACAGCAACCGTCGCGTGACGTTCCGTCCTCAGCACGGCCAGCAGGTTCTGGTTCGTGCCAATATCACCCTGTATGAGCCGCGCGGCGACTATCAGATTATCGTCGAGAGCATGCAGCCTGCGGGTGAAGGTCTGCTGCAGCAGAAGTACGAACAGCTTAAAGCCAAACTCTCTCAGGAAGGTTTGTTCGACCAGCAGTTCAAAAAACCGCTGCCCTCACCTGCCCACTGTGTTGGGGTCATTACTTCGAAAACCGGTGCAGCGCTTCACGATATTTTGCACGTACTCAAGCGTCGCGACCCTTCCCTGCCCGTCATCATTTACCCGACCGCCGTGCAGGGTGACGATGCGCCGGGCCAGATTGTGCGCGCCATTGAGCTGGCAAACGCCCGTCAGGAGTGCGACGTATTAATCGTCGGGCGCGGCGGTGGCTCGCTGGAAGATCTGTGGAGCTTCAACGACGAGCGCGTGGCGCGGGCAATCTTTGCCAGCCTTATCCCCGTGGTGAGCGCCGTCGGCCACGAAACGGACGTGACGATTGCCGATTTTGTCGCGGATCTGCGCGCGCCTACGCCGTCCGCGGCGGCGGAAGTGGTCAGCCGAAACCAGCTGGAGCTGCTGCGTCAGATTCAGAACGGCCAGCAGCGTCTTGAGATGGCGATGGACTACTTCCTTGCCAACCGTACCCGCCGCTTTACCCAGCTTCATCACCGTCTTCAGCAGCAGCACCCGCAGCTGCGTCTGGCGCGTCAGCAGACCGTGCTGGAGCGTCTGCGCCAGCGCATGAACGTGGCGATGGACGCGCAGATTAAACGCGCGGTGTCGCGCCAGCAGCGCGTGACGCAGCGTCTTAACCAGCAGAACCCACAGCCGAAAATTTATCGCGCGCAAACGCGGATCCAGCAGCTGGAGTATCGTCTGGCAGAGACTGTCCGCGCCCGACTGAGCACCACCCGCGAACGATTTGGCAATGCGGTGACCCACCTTGAAGCGGTCAGCCCCCTCTCCACGCTGGCGCGCGGCTATAGCGTGACGACGGCGACGGACGGCAAGGTGCTGAAGCAGACCAAACAGGTAAATACCGGCGATGTGCTGACGACGCGTCTTTCAGACGGCTGGGTAGAAAGCGAAGTTAAATCAATTAAACCGGTGAAAAAGACGCGTCAGCGTAAAACCGGATAATTCTTCGCCGGTTACTTACTATACTGCTGCTATTCCCTTTTTTAATAAGGAGAGCAGCATGTCCCATCTTTATAGCGTGATTCCCCCTTATATTCTTCGTCGTATTATCGAAAGCGGTTCCGAGCCGCAGCAGCGCTGTGCCCGCCAGACCTTAACCCACGTCCAGACGCTGATGGCCCACATGCCCGGCAAACCCGCCGCGCCGCACGTGAATAAAGCCGGACAGCTGGAGCGCGATATTTACGACGCGAAGCAAACCCAGGAGCTGCCGGGTACGCAGGTGCGTTACGAAGGCCAGCCGTCGAACGGCGATGTAGCGGTGGATGAAGCTTACGATTATTTGGGTATTACCCATGATTTCTTCTGGAAAGAATATCAGCGCAATTCGCTCGATAACAAAGGGCTTATTTTAACCGGCACCGTTCACTACGGTCGGGAATATCAGAACGCCTTCTGGAACGGTCAGCAGATGGTATTTGGCGACGGCGACGGGGAAATATTTAACCGCTTTACCATCGCCATCGACGTGGTGGCACACGAGCTGAGCCACGGCGTGACCGAGACCGAAGCCGGGCTTATCTACTTTGAGCAGTCGGGCGCGCTGAATGAGTCGCTGTCGGACGTGTTTGGCTCGCTGGTGAAGCAGTACCATCTGAAGCAAACCGCCGATAAAGCGGACTGGCTGATTGGTGAGGGGTTACTGGCAAAAGGTATCAACGGCAAAGGGCTGCGCTCAATGTCTGAACCGGGCACCGCCTACAACGATCCGCTGCTCGGCAAAGACCCGCAGCCCGCGCACATGAAAGATTTCATTAAAACGCGCGAGGATAACGGCGGCGTTCATCTCAACTCCGGCATCCCCAACCGGGCATTTTATCTGGCCGCGACGGCGATCGACGGCTACGCCTGGGAAAAAGCGGGTTATGCCTGGTACGACACGGTTTGCGATCGCAATCTGGCGCAGGATGCAGATTTTGAGGCCTTCGCAAAACTGACGATCGCGCACGGAGAGAAACGCTCCGGCGGCGACGTTGGGGCGGCCATTAAACAAGCCTGGGAACAGGTGGGAGTGTTGTAAATGCAGGTTCCGGAACTGACGGATGACGCCGTGGTTGAGCTGGCTCGGGAAGGCGGCGTCGCTTATATTCCTAAGCTGAGCGGCCAGCGCACCATCGCGCTTTCCTCGCTCAATGAGGCCCAGCGCCAGCGTCTGGTGAGCATCCTGGAGCAGGCCTTTCCGCGCGGTCAGCCGCCGGGACAGGCCTCGTCACCCGGCAGCGGCGACCAGCGCTATTTCCGCATCCAGATTATCTGGACCGGGCAAAATCAGGCGCACTACGCCGATATCATCGTGCTGGTACCGGAGCAGGAAGCGCCCGAGTCGCTGGTCGAGCTGTGGAAGAAAGGCGAAGGCTGCGTGTGCGATTAACCTTCGGCCCGAACAAACTCCACGCGTTTTTTAGAGATAAGACCGTGGCCGTTCTGGCAGAAGTAGTCCACCGCCCCGCAGGCTTTTAAGACCTGGAGTGGCTGGTGGCACTCCGGGCAGCGGGCTTCAAGCGCAATATCCTTATTACAGCTCTCGCAGTGTGCCACCCCGTTCACGGGCTCAAGCGGTGCCTGGCAATCCGGGCAGGTAATCGTCATGGTGACTCCTTCAAAGCGTTGAGGTCTGCGATAATTTTACCACGTTGCGTTCAGTGCGGGCCACGCAGCTGTTGCTGCAAGGTCAGCAGCAGCTCAACTTCCTCGATTCGGCGGCGCGTCGTGCGGCTCACCTCGTGCGGATCCCGTTCAAACAGGCTGTTGGCGCCCAGGATCTGCTCTGCAAGACAGTGCTCGTAGATTGTGCCGGGA
Organism: Enterobacter sp. C6; assembly: GCF_008122455.1. Taxonomy (NCBI): domain Bacteria; kingdom Pseudomonadati; phylum Pseudomonadota; class Gammaproteobacteria; order Enterobacterales; family Enterobacteriaceae; genus Enterobacter; species Enterobacter sp. C6. The sequence continues at coordinate 1,876 of NZ_QPFW01000149.1, read as the reverse complement.
ATTGTCCAGCATTGCCGCGTGTCGCCATCGATCATTTCCAGTACATCTTCAGCGCCGCGCCGGTCGTAACTGATGGTCCGCCCGTCACGCAACCAGAGCCGTAAGCCTTTTTGCCCGCCAGCGGGTCCCGCATATTTATTAAGCCAGATATCCACCGGCACGCCGCTGATGCGGCCCTGCAGATGCGCCTCGCCCTCCGCCGTGGTCAGGTCGCCTTTTGCGATATCGCGGCCCAGGCGGTCTTTAGCCGTCACCACCTGCAACGTCATCTCATCATTCCCGCCCAGATAACGCACCGTTTCGCGCAGCATCGCCAGCACGTGCGTACCGATATCCAGAATCACGCCGTCCGGGTGGCGAAGCGTTCGGGTGTCCGGCTCGCCGGTGGCAAAGTTAAGCGCGATGGGTTGCCCAGCGGCGTTAACTCCGCTCGGCTCCTGCAAAAAGCCGTCGATTTTGACGATGTCAGAGACATTGCCAACCAGCGACCGCTTCACCGTTTCGATGCGCGCCATCCAGTGATCGAGCGCCAGCACGCGGGATGCGACGTTGGGGTTTGCCAGCAGCGCGTTGAGCTTTTCGATTTGGGACAGCGTGGCGACAATCGGTTTTTCAACTACGATGCGGGAAACCGATGAGGCGAGAGCGTGTTCAAGCACCTCAAGATGGTGCAGCGACGCCGTGGTAATAAACAGGGTATCAAGCGGCTGGGAGAGGAGTTCAGCCAGTGTGGCGCAGCGCGTTACCCCCTCTGGCTGTTTTACGGGCTGGATATCAAAGCCTAAACAGTGAGGGGGATTATCAAAGCATTTTCGTATTGCGGGCAGGTAAGCTGTTTCAACGACTGCGCCAAGACCCACAAACCCTAACAGCATATTCTTACCTCGTTGAGTAAATTGCCGGGGCATAACGCCGCCCCGGCAAGCTCGAGGTTTATGAGGCGTTAGCTGCCGGTTTAGTCTGCGCATTTTCCAGCATGCGGCGTACCGGAACAATGAGGACGATCAGTACCGCGGCACAAATCAGCAGCGCGACGGAGCAGCGCGCAAAGAGATCCGGCAGCATATCCAGCTGGTCGGCCTTCACGTGGCCGCCAATCAGGCCCGCCGCCAGGTTACCCAGCGCGCTCGCACAGAACCACAGCCCCATCATCTGGCCGCGCATTCTCTCCGGCGCCAGCAGCGTCATGGTCGCCAGACCAATCGGGCTCAGACACAGTTCGCCGAGCGTCAGCATCAGGATGCTGCCCACCAGCCAGAACGGCGACACGCCCGCCCCACCGTTGCTCAGCACGTTTTGTGCCGCCAGCATCATCAGGCCAAAGCCTGCTGCGGCACACAAAATACCGATAACAAACTTGGTGATGCTGCTCGGGCGAATGTTCATGCTCGCCAGCTTCGGCCACGCCCAGCTGAACACCGGTGCCAGCAGGATGATGAACAGGGCGTTGATTGACTGGAACCACACCGCCGGGATTTCAAAATCGCCGATCATGCGGTTAGTGTAGTCGTTGGCAAACAGGTTGAATGAGGTTGGCTTCTGTTCAAACGCGGACCAGAAGAACGCCGCGGAGATCAGCAGAATAAAGCAGACCAGCAGTCTGGCGCGCTCTTTACGGTTCAGACCCGCAAAAACAAACAGATAAATGAAGTAGAGGGCAACGGACGCCGCGATCACGTAGACCAGCACGCTGGCCACCGCGACCGGGTTAATCACAATCACGCCCTGCGCAATCAGCGTTACGATCGTTGCCACGCCAGCCGCCAGCGCCAGCAGCCAAACGCCCACGCCGTTACGCTTCACCACCGGGCTGTTCCAGGTTGAGTCGAGGCCAACTTCGCCGTCATAGCGTTTCATGGCCGGAACGGCAAACACG
>NZ_QPFW01000148.1:0-12000 GCF_008122455.1 Enterobacter sp. C6 | reverse complement strand
GCACGGCTGGAGATGTCGGCGGTGATGGTGGGCAAGTACGTTGCGCTGCTGGAATCACAGCTTGGTACCCGCCTGCTGGAGCGTAACACGCGCCGTCAGAGCCTGACGGATGCCGGACGCGTCTATTTCGACGAGGCGAAGCGGGTGCTGGAGCAGGTCTCCATTGCTGAGAATGCAGTCGAGCGGCTCCGTGCTGCACCTGCCGGAACGTTGCGCGTTACGGCACCCACGTCGTTTGGCGGCTGCGTGATTGCCCCGCTGACGGCCACCTTTTTGCAGTGCTACCCGGAGGTACGCATCGAGCTGGATCTCACCAATCGGATGGTCGATCTGGTGGAGGAGGGCGTCGATCTGGCCATTCGCATTGGTGACGTTCGTAATGACGATCTGGTGGCGAAATATCTGTGCCCCTACAACATGGTGATCTGCGCCGCACCGGACTATTTAGCGCGACACGGCACGCCGCAAACGCCAGACGATCTGGTGGATCATCTCTGTCTTTCGCACACGGTGTGGACTGCACGCAACGAGTGGCGGCTGCCGGGCGTGGAAGGAGAGGTGCGCTGGAAGCGGGATGCGATCTTAAGATGTAACGACGGCTACGGCTTACGCATGGCGGCGCGGGCCGGGGCGGGGCTGTTGCTGCAACCGGAAGTGCTGGTGGCGGAAGAGCTGGCAAGCGGCAGGCTGGTACGCGTGCTGGAGCCGTTCACGCCCGCGCCGAGGCCGGTGCATTTATTGTGGCGTCAGGATTTACGTCAACTGCCTAAGCTTACGGAATTTATCGCCCATATTCTGCTAAGATTGGGCACAATATAAAAAAAGAAGGTAATCAAAGAATGTCTGCAAACAAACTCGCCAGCAGCGCGCAGGGCCTGCAATCATCTGCCATCCGTGAATTATTAAAACATAGCAAAATGGCAGGGGTGATTTCGCTGGGCGGGGGGATTCCTAATCCCGATCTGTTCGATCACGAAGGGCTTAAAATTGCTGCCGATGCCGTCTTATCTCAGCATTTTGGCGAGGCGTTCCAGTACGGCCTGACGGAAGGCGTCCCGGGGCTGCGCGAGGAAATTAAACGCATCTGCGAGGGGCGCGGTATCGCCTGTAAGGCCGATGATGTGGTCGTGACCTCTGGTTCACAGCAATCGCTTGACGTGCTGGCGCGTGCGTTAATCAACCCGGGTGACACCGTTGTGGTTGAGCGTCCAACCTATCTTGCCGCGCTGCAGGTCTTCGGCCTGGCGCAGGCCAACTTTGAATCCGTTGGCACCGACGGCGACGGTATGAAGGTGGACGAACTTGAGGCCCTGGTGGCAAAGAAAGCCATCAAAGCGGTCTATATTGTTCCGACGTTTGGCAACCCTGGCGGGGTAACCCTTTCTGAAGCGCGCCGTAAGCAGCTGGTGGAATTATCAAAGCGCTATGACTTCGTGATTATTGAAGACGATCCGTACAGCGAAATTAATTATACCGATGAAGTCTTCCGCCCGTTAATCGCCCATGCCAAAGATATCGGCAATGAAGAGAACGTGGTGTATACCTCAACCTTCTCTAAAATTCTCGCGCCGGGGACTCGCGTAGGCTGGGTGCTGGTACCGGAATGGCTGAAGCGCGCGGTAGTGAACCTTAAGCAAACCACCGATCTGCACACCAGCACGCTGTCGCAGCTGATGACGTATGAATACCTGAAAACAGGTCGTCTGGCCGATCAGATTAAAATGATCCGCGAAGCCTATCGCCAGAAATACCAGACGTTCGCAACCGAGCTGGAAACCGAGCTGGGCGACGTGATGTCGTTCCACAAGCCGAAGGGCGGGATGTTCCTGTGGGCGAAGATGAATAATGGTAGTAACACCACCCGCTGGCTTGAAAAAACGTTAAGCAACGGCGTAGTATTTGTGCCTGGCGAGTTTTTCTACTGCAATGAGCCAGACCCAACGACGCTGCGCATGTCATTTGTGACGCCAACGGATGAAGATCTGAAAGAGGCGGTTCAACGCCTGAAAAAATCGCTCTAAAAGAGCTGCGCATAATGGCTTTCCTGCCGTTATGCGCAATACGCGTTCAGGGCGGCACGGGCCGCTATCGTTCATGGTGAGTTCCATGTTTGAATTTCTGATCGGTGTCGTTACCCACACGCCCGTCTGGGTGTGGGTGCTGTTTATCTTCCTCATCTCTCGCGGCATTAAAGCCCGCAGGCCCGCTACCGTTACGCTGGAGAGGCTTGCCATCATTCCCGCTATCTTTCTTCTCTGGGATATCTACGATCTGGTGGTCTACCGCACGTTAACCCCCGGGTCTGTCGCATTGTGGACGGCGGGGATCCTCGCCGGGGCCGCGCTGGGGTATTTCCTGATTAAGCAGGCGGTTATCACCCGCGCAGAGGCGCCGCGCACCCTTTTCCGCCAGGCAGACTACACCGCGCTGCCGTTTATGATGCTGGCGTTCGGGGTCAAGTATGTGCTGGGCGTGATGAGCGCGGTCTCTCCCCAGACGATGCAGCAGCCCGCCATGAGCGCGCTGGCGATCGTCTCCGGCGGCGTGTTTGCCGGCGTGTTTATCGGGAAATTTGCGCGCTATATTGGCGTGTATAACAGCGCCGCACCGCGCCCGGCGGAGTGACGTTATTCTGTCGCGTGTGCCAGCGTGCGGTCTGCAGCATCGCCGCTGAGTGCTCGCGTGACTTCATGGATCCGCCAGATTTTCCCTTCACGCAGCGCGGCAAACAGGTAAACCTCGATCTCTGCCTGACGACCATCAGGATACGTGACCGTCACGATATGCCGGTCAGCCAGAAGTTCGTCATGACAGGCTATCTCCACCACGGTAAAGGCGATCGTGCGGATCTGTGAGCTTACGTGGCTCAGATGCTGGACAAAACCCCGGTAGTCAAGCGCGTGATCGTCCGTAAACTGCTGGTAATCGGGTGTAAATACCTCTGCCGGATCGATATCGCCGTTGAATAAGCAGGTTAACAGGCACGCCATCTTTTCGCGCTGCGCGGCGTTGTCGGTGTCGGCTATCAGGGACGTGATAATGCTCATGCGGGCTCCTTATGTGATTGAGTCCCCATTATCCTTGACAGCCGAAGACGTAGTTTCTGTAATGCGTCGATGAATAACGATTTTCGGTCAAAATGAGATGGTCAGTTTTGAAACGCTCCGTCATCCCGGCGGGTATCGAACGCCGTTGCATAGTCATCGCACCGGCCAGCTGTGGCGCATTGCAACGGGTCTGTTGGTCATTGAGACGCAGCAGGCGCGCTCGGTCGTACCGGCAAAACACATCGGCTGGATCCCGCCAGGTCAGCAGCACGCCGCTTTTTCTGAAAGTGAGATAGAAGGCTGCGCTATCTATCTTGAACCCGCCAGCTGTGCAGGGCTTCCCGATACGCCCGCGCTGTTCGAGCCCGACGATCTGACCCATGCTCTGTTTAGCCGTTTATGTGGTGCAGAGAGTGAGTACGATCCGCGAAAGCTGACTTTGCTGCTGGATGAGCTTGCCCTGACGCCCCAGGCTCACTTTTCTCTTCCCGTGCCGACGGATCCGCGTCTGAAGAACGTGGTCAGCCATTTGCTGCAGTTTGTCGATGATAACCAGACGGTCGAGAGTCATGCTATTCATGCTGGGATGAGCGTACGTACGTTCAACCGTCGGTTTAGTGCCCAGACCGGAATGAACTTTGTTAACTGGCGGCAGCTGGCGCGCGTCATGCAGGCAATGGAGTGGCTGGCGGCGGGGAAGCCGGTAGGGTGGATTGCGCTGTCCTGCGGCTACAGCAGCGTCAGCGCATTTATTGAGGTTTTCAGAGCATGGACCGGTAAAACACCGGGGCAGTGGGCGATGTTGCGGTCTGATGCCCTCCCCACGTCCCGCTCAGCTATACAATGTAGGCCGGGTAAGGCGAAGCCGCCACCCGGCGATTGACTACCGCTCCCTCAGCGCCTCTTTCGCCCGGTTGAACGGCTTAATCAGATAATCCAGCACCGTTTTCTCGCCGGTCTTAATGTCTACCGTGGCAATCATCCCCGGCACAATCGAGAAATGCCTGCCCGCCTTATTGACCAGGTAATCCTGGCTGGTGCGGATAAACACACGGTAGTAAAACACCTCCGGCTTGGCCTCGTCCTGAATGGTGTCCGGGGAAATGGTCTCGACCACGCCGTGCAGCCCGCCGTAAATGGCGTAGTCGTAGGCGGTGATTTTGACCAGCGCTTCCTGGTTCGGGTGGATAAAAGCGATATCACGCGGCGAGAGGCGGGTTTCGATCAGCAGGTGATCGTCCACCGGCACTATCTCCATCAGCTCGCCGTTGGGCGGGATCACCCCGCCGATGGTGGTGACCTTGATGTTTTTGACGATCCCGCGCACCGGCGATTTCACCGTCAGACGGGTGACGGAATCCTGACGGCCTTTCAGGATCGCCGAGACCATATCCACCTCCGCGTTGGCCTTGGAGAGCGCCTCGCGCGCCTGGACGTAATACTGCGAACGCACGTCGGTGAGCTTCAGCTCCAGATCGCTTTTCTGCCGCTGCAGGCGCAGCACCTCCACGTGGCTGGCGGCCCCGGTTTTCACCAGCCGCTGGGTAATGGCCAGCTCTTTGTTAGCCAGATCCAACGCGGCGCGAAGCTCCCGCTGGGTATCCTCCAGCTGCGCGCGGCGCGAGTTGTACAGCCGGGTTTCGTCGGCAATCAGATCCGGCCATTTCGCCAGCGACGGCGGGAATTTCAGCGGCAGATCGTTTACCTCGGCGTACAGGCGGGCGCTGGAGGCCAGCGAGGCGCGGTAGCGCGCCGCGCTTTCGCCGACGTTTGACTCGGAACGGGTCGGATCAAGCCGCGCCAGCACCTGCCCGGCTTGCACCTGATCGCCCTCGTGGACGTTCAGCTCGGTGAGGATCCCGCCGTCGAGAGACTGTAAGACCTGCTCGCGCGAGCTGGGGATCACTTTCCCCGATCCGGTTGACACCTCATCCAGCACGCCAAACCACGCCCAGACGCCCAGCACCACAAACATCAGCAGCGAGAAGATCACGATCCGACGCGCGCCGGTGTAGCCGCTTTCAGAGTCGAGGGCGTTATCCAGATCGTCCATTGCCGCCACGTCACGCTGACTGATTTTCATTTTTCCACTCCCGTCCGGTTGCTGCCTGTTGCTGCTGTTGCTGTTGCTGCTGCATACGGCTGTTGCTCAGCGCCTGGGCTTTTGGCGCGTCCATCACCAGCATGCCCTCTTTCAACACGACCACGCGCTCCACCAGCTCCAGCACCGGTACGCGATGGGTGGCGACGATCAGGGTGCGGTGCCCGAGCCAGTCGCCCAGGCGCTGGATGAATTCCCGCTCGGTATGCTCGTCCAGCGAGGCGGTGGGTTCATCCATCAGCACGATATTCGGATCGCGCAGCAGCATCCGCGCCAGCAGAATCGACTGACGCTGCCCGCCGGAGAGTCCCACGCCGTTTTCCATGATCGGGTAGTCCAGCCCCTTGGGCAGCTTCTGCACGAAGCCCGCCGCGCCGGTCAGCTCCAGCGCCTCGAAGATCTCTTCGTCGGTGGCGCGCGGCATGCCGAGGGTGATGTTCTCGCGCAGGGTGCCGTAAAACAGCCGCGCGTTCTGGGTCATAAAGCCGACGTTGCGCCGCACGTCCGCCACGTCGAGATGCGGCAGGCTGAAGCCGTCGAGCCGCAGCTCGCCCGCCGCCAGATCCATCCCGCCCGCCATCGCCTGCAGCAGGGTCGATTTGCCCGCGCCGTTGCGCCCGAGGATCGCCACTTTCTCACCCGGCACGATCTCCAGGCGGTTAATGCGCAGCGCCATGCGCGGATCGTCCGGCTGATAGCGGAACTGCGCCTGCTCGAAGAGATAGTGTCCGCGCAGCACGTCCTGGCGGATCGGCGTCTCCTCGCGCTGGTTTTCGGTGGGGAGCTGCATGATGCTGTCCAGCCCCTCTTTTGCCGCTTTAACCTGCTGCCAGCGGGCCAGCACGCCGCACAGCGTCGCCATCGGGGCGATCATGCGGGAGGCCAGCATCGACGCAGCGACCACCGAGCCGGTGGTCAGGGTACCGTCGATCACCATCGGCGCGCCGACCACAATCACGGCGGCGTAAACCAGGCTCTGGATGGTCATCCCCCAGCTGATCAGGTTCTGCGTCAGCTCGCGGGTGCGCAGGCCGGATTCCGCGGTGATCTGGATATAGCTGTTCCACTGCTGCAAAAAGCGGTTTTCCGCCTGCATCAGCTTGATGTCCTCCAGCCCCTGCACGCTCTCCACCAGCACCGCATTGCGCAGGGTTGATTCATGGGCCGACTGCTTTGCCAGCTCCGCCAGCTTTTTCTGCAGCAGCAGGCCGGGCAGGACCATGATCACCGCCGCGACCGGGGCGATCCACGCCAGCTGTGGGGCGATGATCGCCAGCACCACCACGAACAGTAAAAAGAAGGGCAGGTCGACAATCGTCGAGATGGTGGACGAGGTGACCATCTCGCGGATCTGCTCCAGCTCGCGCAGCTGTGAGATAAAGCTCCCGGTGGATCGGGGAATCGCGCTGTTGCGCAGCCGCAGCGCGTGGCCGAAGACGCGATCCGAAACGCGCATATCCGAGCGCTTGCCGAGCAGATCCATAATGTGGCCGCGCGCCACGCGCAGCACGAAGCCAAACAGGGTGGCGATCAGCACCCCGATGGTCAGGACGTACAGCGTCGGGTAGGACTGGGCGGGGATCACCCGGTCATAGACCTGCATGGAAAAGACGATCCCGGAAAGCGACAGCACGTTGATAAACAGCGCGGCGAGCATCACCCAGCTGTAGGGGCGGAGATCGCGCATCACCAGGCGGTAGAGCCAGTCCGGTCGGTATTTTGAGATATAGGCGTCCACGCGGCTGTCCTTCAGCGCGGCGAGTGGACGCAGGGCAATAACGTGGCGGATAGCGGGCAGCATCGCCGTCATCGACAGCCGGTTGGTGTAGGTCTCATCGCCGAAAAAGCTGACTTCCAGCGTGTCATCGCCGTCGAAGTGCTCGATCGCACCGACCCGGCCGTCATTCAGCGCCACCACCACCGGCAGACGCCAGCTGTTGATCGACTGCTGGTCAGCGGTGAGCAGTTGAAACGACAACCCCGCCTCACGCGCCAGCTGGGTGAGGGCGGGTACCATCGGTTTGCCTTTCAGCCACGGTGCGCCTGCGATCAGCGCGCCGGGCGAGCAGGCGACGCGGTAGCGCGTGGCGATAAAGCCAAAGGCCTGCGCCCACTGCGCCAGCGCCTCATCCGTCATGTTTTCACCTTGCGGGATATCACGCTGCTTCATGGCTGGATCTCCACGGTCTGGATGGTGCGGTTATCAAGATCGAACGCATGACGCAGCTGCCCGGTGTTATACAGGCAGTTGAGCTGCAGCTGGTGCAGCTGACCGAGGGTCTGCTGCTGGGTGAAGCGCGCCTGATAGACCTCCTGTTCGGCGTTGAGCACGTCGAGCAGCGGGCGCGAGCCGAGGTCAAGATATTGCTGCTGGTACAGCTCACGGGTGCGGGCGCTGAGGGCTTCCTGGCGGCCCTGGATTTGCAGCGTGCTTTGCAGGCTCATCACCTGGCTACGGGCTTCCAGCAGTTTCTGGCGGACATCCAGGCGCGTGCGCTGAATGGTGGACTGCGCCGCCTCCACCGCGTGTCCGGCAGCGTTACGCCGGGCGGTGAGGCCGCCGCCCTGATAGAGCGGCATCTGCACTTTCACCCATGCGGAATACTGGGTGCGATCCCGCGTTTCGCTGCCCGCGTAGCGATCGTTCATGTAGTGACGCACCTCCGGCTCCAGTGAGACGGTTGGCGTCATCTGCGCATCGGCGTAGTCGAGGTTAGCCTGGGCGACGTTAGCCTGCGCCCAGGCAGCGAGAACGGCGGGAACCAGACGGTCGTCCGGCTCGGCGACATCGCAGCTGCGGGCCAGCTTTTGCGGAAAGTCATTGCTGATCGCGTTCAGGCTGTTCCAGCCGAGAAAGCTCATCAGCGTGGCGCGGGCGCTGTCCAGGCTGGCCTGGTACTGCATCAGCTGGGCGCGAGCGCCTTCGATACGCGCATCGGTCTGCACCACGTCAGAGAGCGACGTGGCGCCCTCGTCGTTACGCTGGCGGGTCAGCGTGCCGATGGAAGAGAGGGCTTCAAGCTGCTCTTTGGCGGTGTCGACCATCTGCTGCCAGGTTTGCACCTGTACCATGGCAACGGCGGTATCGTGGGCGATGGTGTCGATACTCACCAGCACGTTGGCCTGCTGCTGGGCAACGCCAGCACTTTCGGCGCGCACCTGGCTGGCCACTTTGCCAAAGTCGTAGAGCATTTGTGAGAGAGAAAGCACCAGCGACGGCGTAAAGCCGTTCTGATCGCCGTCGTGGGAATAACCGTTGTCCACGCCGGCATTAATCTGCGGATAGTATTTTGATTTCGCGACGTCCACCTCTTCGCTCTGCTGGTAGAGTTTGCCCACGGCTTCGCTGATGGCCGGGTGCCAGGTAACGGCGCGGTTGACGGCCTCGCCAAGCTGCAATGAACCTGGAGCGGCGTTGCCTGCTACCGGGGCCACGCGCCCGTTGAGTGAGGGGAGTTCCTGCGTTTCGCGAAGCTGTCCGGTATTGATGGTTGCCGCCGGATTTGCGCAGAAAGCGGGCACAGATATCAGGCAGCACGAGAGCCACCAGTAAGGCATCTTCATTCCCATGTCATGTCCCTAATAAAATAAGTAAAGCTTTATTGTTATGCCCGGGCGCTGTGCGCCCGGGTCATCTCTTGCAGGTGCTATCAGGTAATGATGTGTTGCTGGTTAACAAGCTCGTCGTAGGTGGTCTGAACGTTATCAAGCGTAACGAGCGTGGTATTAGTGTAGGTGGACCCCGCACCATCACGGTCGATGGAGATCACAGTGTTGCTACCGCTTTGTGTGACATGGATATAATTCCCCAGCGAGGCGGTATTACCGTCCCAGCCCACCAGCAGATCGCCAATGTCGATCTTGTCTCCCTGCGCCAGCGAGAACCCGGTCCAGTGATCGCCTCCGGCGCTGCTGGTGTTACCCGCCGTGGCATTCCCCACCGTACTGTTCAGCACCTGGTAAATCAGCGTATCGCCGTAGGCCGTACCGGTGATGGCGTCGTTATGCTCCGAGCTGATGAACTGCGGCGCCATATTGATGGTTAGCGTGGCGCTGTCCGTGTTGCCGTTGGCATCGGTCAGGGTGTAGTTGAAGGTCTCCTTCGAGGTCATGGTTGAGAGCGATACCCCGCTGTTGAGGGTATAGGTGTAATGACCGTCTGCGCCGATCGCCAGGATGCCGTAATGGCCGGTGATGTTCACCGTTGCGCTGCCGGTATACGGATCCAGCGTGGTGGTCACGCCGTTGTAACCGGTCACGCTCAGACGGGTATCCACCGAGTGGAGCTGATCCAGCACGCCGCCAGAGTCGGTACCGTCAAAGATGTTGCCGTTGACGGTGTGGCTGCCTGTGACGTCAAAATCACTCAGCGAGTAGGTGGTGCCGTTCACGCTTGGCGTGATGGTGATGGTCCCCACGCTGAGCCCCGGGACGCTGCCGGTAAAGTTCAGCGTATAGGTCCCGGCGTTGAGATCCAGCCCGGTCAACGGAACGTCGATACTGCCGCCCAGCAGCGAGCCGCCGCTGAAGGAGCCGCTGCGGATGACGCCCGAGCCGTCGCTGATGGACCAGTTCACCGTCAGTCCGCCCAGCGCCAGCCCCGAGGTCACGCTAAAGTGCAGCGACGCGTTGTGCAGCGCGGTGTTTGGGTCGACCACGAAGGTTCCGCTTCCGCTGCCCTGGGTTGATGAGAACAGGGCCGTCGTCCAGCTGGCGACGCCCACGGTGGTATCCGAGTAGACCGACGTGTGATGCACCGAGGTGAGGTCCATCGTGGCGCTGACATCGTTGACCGCATTCATTGCCTGCGCGGTTGGAGTGATGTTGAGCGATGCCGTATCCTTCGAGCCGTCAAGCGCGGTAACGGTGTAAACGAAGGTATCCGGCGTGCTGATATGGTCCGCCCCCACGCCGCTTCTCAGGGTATAGGTGTACTGACCGGACGCATTGATGGTCAGCGTGCCGTATTCCCCCTGAATGGTGGTGGTGCCGCTGCTGTTGACCGCCACGCCGTTCACTTCCGTAACCAGCGTGCCCGCTGGAACCGGGTCATTCGCCAGCACGTCGCCCGTGGTGGTTTCGCTGATGCTTGCCACGCTGTAGACATGATCCTGCAGGACGCTCAGCGTGTAGCCCGTCAGGACGGCGATCCCCGATGCGGTATTGAGTAAGAACAGGTACTCCCCGGCAGGCAGATTTAGCGTCAGCTGCGGTGACGTGCCCCCCAGCAGCGGGGCGCGCAGCCAGCCCGACTCGACGCGAACCTGCTCGAAGGTCTGGGTCGCGTTGTTGAACTTATAGACGTACAGATCGAATACCGACGCCAGCGCCACGCCGCCCACGGAGGCCTGGATGGTCATGGTGCGGGTCGTGCCTTCCTCCACGTTGTAAATAATCGGGTTGGTCATGTCGTCCAGCAGGTTAAGCCCCAGCGTGTTGCCGAGATTAATGCCCACCAGGGTAAAACCGTTCTGAGACGAGGCGCCGTTATTAACTTCGTGCACGCTGGTGTCGAAGGTCAGGGCGTTGGTGTCGTCAACGGCGACAATACCGTTGACTACCGTACCGGCACCCAAGGACAGCACCAGCTGTGCCGACGCGCTGACGCCGTTATGGGTGATGGTGTAGGTGAAGCTCTCCGTGCGGCCAATGACCGCGGCGCTGGTGTCGGTCAGGCTGTAGGTGTAGCTGCCGTCGCGGTTAATGGTCAGCGTACCGTACTGGCCCTGAATCACCGTGCCGTCGGCGTTCACGCTGGTGGTGGCGCCCTGGGCGTTAGTGACCGCGGAGATAGTGGTCCCTGCTGGCGCGTTGTCGCTGCCGGCGGTTGGATCCGTATCGAGGATCACGTTGCCGTTGAGGCTGGTTTCACCGGTGACCGTACCCGGACCGGTCTCTTTCACCGCCACGTCGAGGCTGGTGTAGGAGCCGGTCGCCAGCAGGTTGGTGTTGTAGCTGAGCACGCGATAGTTGCCGTCAGCCAGCCCGGTCAGGTTCAGTGAGACGCCGGTTGCACCGAGGGTCAGCAGATCGGCAAACTGCGGCTGGCCGGTATCCACCACGGTGGTCCAGGCGCCGTTGACGTAATGCTGAACCACCAGCTCCAGGGTATTGAGCAGAGAGAGCACCGCCCCCGTGGCGTTGGCGTTCACCACGATATCCGCGCTGCCGCCGCTGCCCACCGTGAAGTTCACCTGGGCGGTATCGTTGCCCAGCAGCGTCAGGACGTTGCCGACGGCGCCGACCAGCAGGAAGCCGTAATCGCTGTACTGGCTGTTGGTCACGGTTGCCGTGGTGCTGAGGTTCAGCTCTTCGACGTTATTGCTGGCGGAGAGCGGCACCACCGGCGCAAGGGCAGAGCCCGGCAGCGAGGTGTTGCCAGCGGCGTCGGTGGCGGTGATCTGCAGCGTCTGGCCTTCGGTCTGTTTGTTAATGAAGGTGTAGCTGTAGGTGCCGTTGCTGCCCGCAGTGGCGGTCACCGTCGAGCCGTCCGCAAGGCGGATAGCGACGGTGCTGCCTGCTTCCGCAGTCCCGGACAGGACGCTACCGTCAGCGTTGAAGGTCCCGGTCGGTGCCGTTGGCGCGATCGTATCGACGATAATCGTCGTCACGGCGGACGCCACGCTGGTGTTGCCCGCCGCATCGGTGGCCGTGGCGGTGAAGTTATGCGTGCCTTCCGCCAGCGCGGTGGTAGTTTGCGGCAGGGTCCAGTTGCCGCTGCCATCGGCGGTCACCGTACCCACCAGCGTGATGCCATCGTAGATCCGCACCGTGGCATTCGCTTCGGCTGTCCCGCTCAGCGTTGGGCGCGTGTCGTTGGTCGGATTCGTACCGGTCACCGGCCCGGTGACG